>WRJS01000056.1 GCA_009778475.1 Kiritimatiellota bacterium
ATTACCCTGTTGGGAGGGCGTGATAGGGAGGGCGAGACAGGGGGCCCCGTTGGAGGGCGAGCGCCCCCGCGAGCCGCCGCAATGTGTCTAACGGCTCGCGAGGACGCTCGCCCTCCATCGTGAAATCTGTATTTTACAGGACACTAGCCGCTGAGCCGGCGGTTCATCCGAATCCGGCGCGTTCTCACAACGCCCCTGTCAGGAGGCTGGTGAAGGCGGTGATGGGCATGGTGTCGCGGAAGTTGTCAACCGTCTGGCGCACGTCCTTGATGAGGCCGTGGACGTCGTTATAGAGCTGGTCGTCGGCAGAGAGTTTGCCGAGCGTCCCCTCGCCGTTCGCGAGGCGTTCGGAGACGGTCTTGAGGTTCGCGACGGTCGCCTCGATGTCGTTGTAGATTTTGTTGTCGTCCTTCAAGAGCATCCCCAGCGAGCCTTCGCCCTGTTCGAGGCGGGCGGTGAAGCCTTTGAGGTTCGCCATCGTCTCTTGCAGGTCGTTGTACAGCGAGTCGTCTGAGGACAGCAGGCGGCCGATCGTGCCTTCACCTTTCTCGAGGCGGTCGGAGATGGATTTCACGTTTGCGACCGTGCCGCGCAGGTCGTCGTACACCCCGCCGTCGTCGTTGAGCAGCCGCGCGATCGACCCTTCGCCGCCGTTCAGTTTTTCGGTGATGGCCTTGATGTTCGCCACGGAGGCGGAGAGGTCGTCGTACAGGGTCTCGTCGTCGGAGAACAGTTTGCCGAGCGTCCCCTTCCCGCTGTCCACGCGGGCGATCAGGTGCTTCAGCGACTCCGACGCTTCCTCCAGGTTCGCGACGGTGTTTTTCAGATGCTCGCCGCTGGTCGCCTCGCGCAGGTTGCTGACGACCTCGCCCAGGTCGCGCATCCAGTTGGATGGCGGGTGGCCGACCAGCGCCGCATCCTGCGGCAAGGCCGCACCGCCGCCCTCCTCGATGACAAGGTTGTTGCCGCCGAGCAGCGATGTCGCGCGGACATCAATCTGGTAGCCCTCGCGGAAGGTCACGTCCGGGTTCAGCGACAGCCTCACGCGCACATGGTCGCGCTCGATCCGCATCTCGCTGACCGACCCGACGACCATGCCGCGCATGACGACCGAGTCGCGCACCTTCAGCCCGCCGACGTCCGCGAACGTGACCTCGACGGGGACTGAGCGTTTGCCGCTCAGCAAGTCCTTCCCGGAGATGATGACCGTGAAATAGAACAGCACCCCCAGCACCGCGACCATAAACATGCCGACAAACAATTCGCCGACAACTTCACTTCCTGACTTTCTCATTTTGATGTACTCCTTTTTCGATCTGTTAATTCCGCGTTACCAAACTAGGCACGGGTATGCCTCTTTCATAAAGCTCCTCGGGGGCGATGTCTATGTTCGCGGGCCATGCGACGGTTCCCCTCCACAAAAAGGCTTTGCGAAAGAAAGCCATGTTGTCCTTCATCGGCTCAAAGGCCGGACCCCAAATCTGGGGCTTCATGTCGTACACTTTCCGTTCGCCGTCGGAAAAGGTCAAGTCCAGCTTGAAGTCATCCAGTGCCTTCACGTGTCGAACAGTAACATTACGCATACATACCTTCCTTACAATGGCTTGATGGGAATGAGAACGCCATGCTTCCGTGCGATGTTCCAGTTGAGCATGAGTTCCTTACGGTAAAGTTCTGCCCAAGCGGCAATGAGTTTCGTGTCGCGTTGTGACATCTCCCCATTCAGAAGCTCGCCTGTCTTAATCGAGAAAGTCCCCTTCCTGCCCGCATGCCACGCATGAAAATGCGGAGGGTTGTGCTCGCTGAAATTGATGTAAATGGAAATACCGTAAAACATGGAAATCACTGGCATCGTATTACCCTCCTCGTGAACCCCTTAATCCCTCACAGCCGTAACCCCTCCGACGAAATAAACTGCGCGTCCAGAAACGCCCTCGCCTTTGGTTCCGTCGTCTTGACGAACGCGGCGGGCGCGTCAATCTCGATGAACTTGCCTTCTGACAGCATGGCGATGCGGTCGGAGGTCATCAGCGCACCTTGCAGGTCGTGCGTGACGACAACGCTGGTGATGCCGAGATCCGTGTTGAGCCGACGGATGAGCCTGTCAATCGTGCGCGAGGTCACGGGGTCCAGCCCCGACGTCGGCTCGTCGTACAGCACGATCTCCGGCTGGCGCACGATCGCGCGCGCCAGCCCCGCGCGTTTCTGCATACCGCCCGAAATTTCGTTCGGCAGCTTTTCGCCGTCGTTCTCCAGCCCGACCATTTTCAGCACCTCCATCACGCGCTGCTCGATTGCGCCCTCGGGCAGGCGCGTCTTCTCGCGGAGCGGCAGCGCAACGTTCTCGTACACGCTCATCCAGCCCAGTAGCGCACCGCCTTGGAACAGGTAGCCGAAACGCTCGCGCGCCTTCTCCAGCGTCGCGCCGCCCGCTGCGCTGACCTCCGTGTCGCCGACCCACACCGCGCCCGAGGTCGGCGTGAGCAGACGCACGATATGCTTGAGCGTCACGCTCTTGCCGCTCCCCGACGCGCCGACGATCGTGAACACCTCGCCCTTGCGGATCTCAAACGTGAGGTCCGACAGCACCTCGCGCCCGCCCAGCGTTTTCGTAACATGTTCAAAGCGAATCATAAGAGATAGTTTCTAGTTTTTAGTTTCTAGTTTCTAGTTTTTAGACCTAATCCTGTCAATCCTACAAATCCTGTTAATCCTGTCAAAAAACCAGCCCTGTCAATCCAACCAATCCTGTTAATCCTGTCAAAAAAACAATCCAATAAATCCTGTCACAAATCGTAAAACAGCCGTGTGATGATGTACCCGACAACGAGGATGAACACGAACGACTTGACGACGGAGTTGCGCGTCGCATGACCGACGCCGACCGCGCCCTGCCGCGTCGAGAACCCCTCGAAGCACGAGATGCCCGTGACCAGAATGCCGAACACGAGCGCCTTGAACAGGCCGACGTAAAGGTCATACACCTGCGCGAAATCCATCGCGACTTTCATGTACTGGCGGAACGGCACGCTCAGCTGCGTCACCGCCACGATGCCCCCGCCCACCACGCTCAGGATGCACGCGTAGAACGACAGCACCGGTGTCATCAGCACCATCGCCGCCATGCGCGGCGCGACGAGGTAGCGGATCGGGTTGACGGACATAATCTCCAGCGCGGCGATCTCATCGTTCACCGTCATCGTGCCGATCTGCGCCGCCATCGCCGAGCCCACGCACGCCGCGAGGATGAGCCCCGTCATGAACGGCCCCATCTCGCGCAGCGACGAGATCATGACACCCGCGCCGATCAGCATCTCCTGATTGTAGCGGCGGAGCTCCAGACCGGCTTGGAGCGCCAGGATCATCCCCATGAACATTCCGACCAAGGTGACGACCGGGAGGCTCTTCACGCCCAGCAGGTACATCTGGCGCAGCACCTCGCGCAAGCGCCTCGGCGACAACTGCAACGGCAGCATCAGCAGCGACTGGAGCGTCATCACCCCCATCCGCCCCACGCCGCACAGCCCCGGGAGAATCACCCCCCCAATCCCGCCCGACTCAAACGGTTCCCGCGTAAACCTCATGGCTCTTTACCCTCAAACGCTTCTCTGCACTGTGAACAAAAAGTGTCTTAATATTAACAGGTTCACCTCCCCCTGTCCATTGTTTTCCATCACCCAGAGACGGGCCTATCTCTTAATCCTGAAGCACCCGCCCGCCTTTGAGCGCGTCTTCAAGGCCTTTGCGCTGGGCCTCGGCGTTCATCAGCAGCAGGTTCACCTCTTTCGGTTTCTTCCCGGCCGCGACCGCTTTGAGGAACTGCGAGTAGGCATCGGCAAGGGCAAGAAGCGTGCCGTCGCGTCCTACCGCGGCCATCTGCACTTTCATCATGTGCGCCAGCGCGGCACGGCGCATCACGGGGTCGTCGGTCGCCGCCAACTCTTGGAACGTCATGCACGGCTTGCGCGGGTCAAAGAATTTGCCGTAGTCCGAGGGGCACAGCAACAGGTTGGCGCGGAAACGGCGCATCGTCCCTTCGGTCGTGAGTCCAGGAACCAGCACCTTGCGCCCTGCGCTCGCAAACCACAGGTCGAGGTCCGCGTCCAGCGCGACAAGGTCGGGTCGGCCTGTGACCAGTCTGGCGATATGCTCCACGGACCACGCCTGGCCTTTCGCGGCATCGCGGATGAGCGCATCCAGCACGCTCATGCCCGCGTCCTTCTTGTCCGTCGCAGTCGTCGGAGCGGCGGCGGCGGCAGCGGTCACTTTCCTGTCGATGAGGTAATCCGCCAGCACCGCGCCCAGCGCGGGTTCGAGAGAGACCGCTTTGCTGTCCGCGTCAAGGAGCGTCATCGCGGGCAACAGGCACGCGCGCGACCACAGCAACAACGCGCGGTCAACATCCGCGGGCCACGTCTCCGTGTCCATGCGCCGCACCGCGCCGGCCATCACCCATACGGGCAGCCGCCCCAAGACCGCCTCGCTCCCGCCTGTGCTAACCAGCCACGACCTGTACAGCGCGAGCCACACGCAGTGCTTCAACTGTTTCAGGTCCGCAGTCTCGGGGTCGGGCAGCTCGATGCGCTCGCACACGCTGCCGCTTGAAAGCCGGATGCGGCCGGACAGGACGCGCGTGTCGCCGTCGCGCTGGTTGCCGATCAGCACGTCAATCGCGATGGCGCTCGCATCCAGTTTGAGGCGCGTCGAGCGGAAGAACGCTTCGCGCGCTTGCTGGACGAACAGCAGCACGGGCGCGCGGAGCGAGGCGCGGTCCTCCGCCATGGACGAGCGGACGGTGACACTGTTGTCGCCCGAGCGCACGGGCGGCGCAGGCAACAGCGAGCGCGGCGACAACGGTGCGTCGGGCACAGGCGTTTGCGCCCACCCCGTTGCCGCGCTTGCCATGAATACGAGGAAGAGAAACCGCACTTTCATCGCTGAACACCCGCCCGCTCAAAAGTTTAGAACGCGACGCTGACTTCCCAGCGCAGGAAGTAGGCCATCTTGCTGGAGGTGCAGTAGTCGCCCGGCTCGAGGAGCTCGGCGGTGACGTGGCCGAGCAGGTTGCCGCGCTTCTTCTCTTTGTTGATGAACCCCGTCCAGAGCGGGAAGTCGTAGCGCGTGCGCAGGAACCACCCGTAGAGCGCGCCGTCGCCGCCGCCCACGCCGTCTTTCACCGCCGTGAGCATCGGGCCGAACGTCGCGAAGACCTCGTGCTTGTTCTCCCACTTGCACCCGACCTCCAACGCCGGATACACGAGGTTCGACCAGTAGCCCACGCCGTAGATGCCGCGATAGACGTACATCTCGTTCAGCATGAACGTGTACCGCGCCCAGAGCGGGTCCCACGAGCGGTCGCTCTCGCGGTCGTCCATGCGCCCCGTGCCGCGGTTGCGGTCGCCGGACATGTACAGCACGGAGAGCGTGGTGTACGGGTGGGCGGTGGACTCCAGCGGCATCTTGTAGGTCAGGCCCGCGTAGCCCATCTGGCCGCCGACGATCGCGCCGCTGTCCTTCGCGCCGTACTGCGTGGCGACCTCGATCTCGGCGGAGAGCGTGTCCGTGATCTGCGGCATGACGCGCGCGCCTGCGGTGTTGATGGTGCGCCCCTGCATCTTGGTGCCGTTGAGCAGGCGGTACGACGACTTCTGCGTGTAGATGTAGTAGAGGTCGAACGGGAGCGCGTCCCACTCCTTGGACTTGAAGTAGAGCGCGCCGCCCCACTCCGCCATCCCCGTGCTCCACGGCTCGACGCAGTTGAGCGGCAGGTAGCCGCCGTCGTTGATGGGATGGGGGGTGCCCAGGCTGAACGTCTTCGCGCTGTTGTAGATGCCCAGCACGTCCAGCGTGTTCTTGTCGTCGAACTTGATGACCGCCTTCACGGCGTCGAAGTAGAACGAGCGCGATCCGTCCATCGGCGTGCCCTCGGCGATCACGCGCCCCTCCCCGTACCCCTGACGGCCGATGAAGTCCTGCCGGCCGACGCGCAGATCGACGCGGTCCCAGAACAGGTTCTTGATGTCCAGGTAGAGGTTGTCGAGGATGATCTCGCCCGGCGTCTCGCCGTAGCGGTGCCCCATGTCGCGCATATACTCGCGAAACTCGTCCGCCACGCGCACGTACAGCGTGAAGTCCTCGTTCTTGACCTCACCCCAAGCGCGCGCGCGCATCCGGTAATAACTGTTGTATTTCGAGATGTTCCCGTTCGCGCCCGGCAGGCGGTCATAGATCTCCTGCCGGATGCGGAAGTCGCCCCCCGCGTTCCACTGCAACGCCTTCGGATCCTTCTCCTCCGCCTCAACCGCAACCTCCTGAGCGCACAGCGGCAACGCCGCGCCCACCAATATCAAGCAATACCGAAATTTCATCCTTTGCCCCTTTCCTTTAGCAAGATCAACAAAAGAGAATATAATAACAGGATTCACTCCTCCAAGCAAACACAATCCTTAAAAATACAGGCGTCCGCGTTGCAGATGAAGTGGTGGCAGACCGAACGGTCAAACACGGGATTACAGGATATAGTCATTTAAGGTGAAGTTGTCGCAGCCATCTATATCGCCCCCGCCAGGGTCAATCGGGAAGCAATCAGGAATCCTGCAATCACCGCAAAAACGCTACGGGCTTTCATGTCTGCCTCGCCTGTCCTATTGGTTTGCACCGGACATCTCGCTCATGGTGATGGCGATCAGCTCGCGCGTCCACGCCTCGCTGTAATAGCTGTGGCCGGCGTGGGGGATGGTGTGCTGCGTGTGCGGGATGCCGTGTTTCGCGCAGTAGCGGGCGTAGGCTTGGCGCGAGCCCGCCGCGTCGGGGTCGGAGCCGCCGAACACGAAGCTCACGGGATTGCGGTGCTTCGCAAAGAGGCTCAGCACGCTGTCCTCCCACGCCGCCTCGTCCTTGGTGCGCGTCTCGTGCTTCACGAGTGCTTTGGTCACCATGCCCGTCTGCACCTTGCCTGTCAGGATTTTGCGCCACGTCTCGGGGCGCGTGAGTTTGCGCAGGTACGTCTTCAGCGCGTTGAGTGTCTTGCGCGATCCTGTGGCAGCGCTCCGCAGCGACCCCATCGACTCCGCCGACCACAGCATCAGGCGGCTGATGCCGGGGTTGCGCGACGCGAGCGCGATGGCGACCTTACACCCTGAGCAAATCGCGACGACCGCAATAGGCGCATCAGGCGGCAACTGCTTCCGCAACATATCCAGCGCGGTCTGCGCGGTGTCCGCCATACCGCTGATGGAGGCGTCGCTATCGTCACCGTCGCTGAGGCCGCGGCCGATGAAATCAGGGCGGATGCAGAGACACCCCCTTGCGCTCAACGCTCGTGCGAAGCGCACAAACAGGCGGTGCGGTCCTGCGCGGTCACCCGACCACCCGTGCAGGAACAACGCGCCGTGCGTCGGCGGCGCGGGCGGGGCATCCAGCACCGCACGGGAAGTTCTGAAGTTCGGGAGTTCGAGCGTCCTGAAGTTCTGAAGTTCTGAAGTTCCAAAATTCTGACCACTGACCACTGACCACTGCTCACCAGCAAACGGTAATATCCAGCCCGTCGTCTCGCCCAGCAACGCCGAAAGGTCAACGTGTCCCACCGTGTTCCAGAACGGCGGGTAGCGCAGCGCGCAGCGCGTCAGCGCGGGCGCGTCGGGGAACGCCGCAGCAGCAGCTTTCTCGTCATGCCCACCCGTCGCGAGAAACGTCGGCAGGTGTATGGAGGGCGAGCGTCCCCGCGAGCCGCCCGCATCTTCGTGCAACCACCGATAAAACGCGCCCGAGATCGGGTAGCCGTCCATGTCAACCGTCTCGCCGTTTTGCAACCGCGCCTCAATGGACGCGCGGCTCTCCGTGGCCTTGCCGTAGGCGACCATGTCGTTGACCATGCGGCGTTGCGCAAGCTGCTTGAAGAAGTCCGCGCCCGCGACGGGCGACCACAGTGCAAGCGCCGCCACCTCTGGATGCGTCTCCGCGAGACGCGCCGCCAGCCCCGCACCCGTGCGGATGCCCAGCACCATGTACGGCACGGACGGGAACACCTGCGCGAGCCATGCGTAGGCGGCCTCGCAGTCCTGACCGAACGCCTCGGGGGGCGTGTCCGCGAAATCGCCGTCGGAGTCGCCGCACCCCGAGAAGTCGAAAAGCAGCGTGGCGATTCCGTCCTGCGCCAGCTTCCGTGCCAGCTTCACGGCGGCGGGCAGCGTCCCTTTGCGCTCCTCGACGAAGGGCCCGACGACCAGCACCGCCGCCTTCGCGCGTTCAGGCGCGAAACACGTCGCCGCCAGCATCCGCCCGTGCGACGGCAAAAAGAAACTCTGTTCCGTAGCGTTCATGCTCATGTTCAGAATTGTTTGTGGAAGGTACGGTTGATGACGTCGAGCTGTTGCTCGCGCGTGAGCTTGATGAAGTTGACGGCGTAGCCGGACACGCGGATGGTGAGCTGCGGGTGGCGTTCGGGATGCTCCATCGCGTCCAGCAGCAGGTCGCGCTGGAGGACGTTGACGTTGATGTGGTGCCCCTTCTCCGTGAAGTAGCTGTCGAGCAGATGGACGAGGTTCTCCACTCGCTCGTGCGGCTCGCGGCCGAGCGCGTCTGGCACGATGGAGAAGGTGAAGGAGATGCCGTCCTCGCAGGCGTTATACGGCAGCTTGGCGACGGACTTCATGGCGGCGATGCAGCCCTTGGTGTCGCGCCCGTGCATGGGGTTGGCGCCGGGCGCGAAGGGCTCGCCGGTCTTGCGCCCGTCGGGCGTCGTCCCCGTCATTTTCCCGTACACCACGTTCGAGGTGATGGTGAGGATGGAGAGCGTGGGCTTGGCATGGCGGTAAGTGCGATGCTTAGAGAGGCGCCCCATGAACGCGCGCACAACCTCGACGGCGATGTCGTCCACGCGCGGGTCGTTGTTGCCGAAGGTCGGGTAGTCGCCCTCGATGGCGAAGTCCACCGCCAGCCCGCGCGCGTTGCGGACGGGCTTGACCTTGGCGTGTCTGATCGCCGCGAAGCTGTCCGCGACGACCGAGAGCCCGGCGATGCCGCATGCCGCCGTGCGCAACACGTCCTCGTCGTGGAACGCCATCTGCAACCGCTCGTAGCAATACTTGTCGTGCATGTAGTGGATGACGTTGAGCGTGTTGACGTAGAGGCGCGAGAGCCAGCGGCAGATCTGGTCGAACTTGCGCATGATCTCGTCGTAGTCGAGAACGTCCGACGTGACGGGCGCCATCTCGGGCCCGACCTGGTCGCCCGTGACCTCGTCCTTGCCGCCGTTGATGCAGTAGAGCAGCGCCTTGGCGAGGTTCGCGCGCGCGCCGAAGAACTGCATCTGCTTGCCGATGCGCATGGCGGAGACGCAGCAGGCGATGCCGTAGTCGTCGCCGAATTTCTCGCGCATGAGCTCGTCGTTCTCGTACTGGATGGAGGAGGTCTCGACCGACAGCCGCGCACAGAACCGCTTGAAGCTCTCCGGCAGGCGCGGGCTCCACAGCACGGTCATGTTCGGCTCCGGCGCGGGCCCGAGGTTCGTGAGCGTGTGCATGAAGCGGAACGTCATCTTCGTGACCAGATGCCGCCCGTCCACGCCGATACCGCCGAGCGACTCCGTGACCCACGTCGGGTCGCCCGAGAAGAGCGCGTCATACGACGGCGTGCGCAGGAACCGCACCATGCGCAGCTTCATCACGAAGTGATCCACGAACTCCTGTATCTGCGCCTCCGTGTAACGCCCGTCCCGCAAATCCTTCTCCGCGTAAATGTCGAGGAACGTCGAGACGCGCCCCAGCGACATCGCCGCGCCGTTCTGCTCCTTCACCGCCGCGAGGTACGCGAAGTACAGCCACTGCACCGCCTCCCGCGTGTCACGCGCCGGCTGCGAGATGTCGAAACCATACGCCGCCGCCATGCGCTTGAGCTCCTGCAACGCCCGTATCTGCTCCGAGATTTCCTCGCGCAGCTGAATCGCCTCCACGTCCATCGCGTCGAACACCTGCCGCGCCTTCGCCGCCTCCTTATGCGCGATCAGGAAATCGATGCCGTACAGCGGCAGACGGCGGTAGTCCCCGATGATGCGCCCGCGCCCGTAAGCGTCGGGAAGCCCCGTGATGATGCCGTTGCGCCGCGCGAGCTTCATCTCGTCCGAGTACGCATCGAACACGCCGTCATTGTGCGTCTTGCGGTACTCGAACACGCCGCCGATCGCGTCCGGCAAATCCTTGCCGTAAGCCTCCAGCGACGTCCGCACCATGCGGATACCGCCGAACGGCATGATGGCGCGTTTCAGCGGCTGGTCGGTCTGCAAGCCAACGATCTGCTCCAAGTCGCGGTCGATGTAACCCGGCTCATGCGAGACGATTGTCGAGATACGCGCATTGTCGATGTCATGCACGCCCCCCCGCGCGCGCTCCTCCCGCATCAACGCCGCGACCTTACCCCACAGCGCCGCCGTCCGCTCCGTCGGCTCCGCCAGAAACGAATCGTCACCGTCATACGGCGTGTAATTCGCGAGGATGTACCCCCGCACGTCAATATCCGTCCGCCAAATGTCCTGCATCACTTTCCCTTCGGAATTAGGAATCAAAACAACCCACTCATTTCTAATTCCTAATTTCTCATTTCTCATTCAAGTATAGCCCATTCCCCCCCGCCCATTCAAGCGCAGAGGAATAAATGTTACACAGAGATTTTTTTAAAAAACTCACTGTAATACAAATGGACGAATAGCGGAGTCCTTTGCCGGGAGCGCAGGGCTTCCGCCCTGCATTCTAGCGGCAAGGCGGAAGCCTTGCGCTCCCGGAGGTGAAGTGTCTCATCGGCGCGTGGTGGAGGCGTGGCTCTCTCACGGGGGCGGCGGCGCAATGGGTTGACAATTCATGCGGAAACGTGCAATAATGTAACCGTTGAAATCGGATTATACATTAGAGGTCAAACGTGATGGAGCGAAAGGTGGTGCGGGAATTTTGCCCGCATCAATCCACGGGCAAGAATTCCCCTGAAGGGGCGCATACAGCCCGTGCCACCTTATTAAGGAGTCTGGCATGAACACATACAGGATGATGTTGGGCGCGGTGGCGGTCGTCGCGCTGGCGGCGCAGGGGCAGGTGGATTGGATGGCGCTGGAGGCGGACTGGAATGTCGCGTCGAACTGGAACGGGGGGGAGGTGCCGTCGAATGTGGTGGCGCGGGTGCTCAATGGCGGCACGGCGGTCGTCGGGGAGGATGTGCCGAAGGTGTCGGCGTTGTATGTCGGGTGCGTCGTGAGTCAGACGGCGTATTCGGGGACGGTGCTGCAGACGAATGGCGCGGTGACAATCGCGGGGGGGTCGTACCCGCTGCTCATCGGGTACTATAACACGACGGGGCGGGCCCTCTATGACCTCGCGGGCGGGAGGCTGACGGTCACGGGTTCGGTGCTGGTGGCGTCGGCGGAGTCGCGGAACCAGTCGCAGGGCACGGGCAAACTCGTGGTGCGGGGCGATGGCGTTTTCGAGCAGCCGTCGGGGCTGTTCTATGTGGCGCATTTCGGGCGCACGGGGACGGTCGTGCTGGCGGACAGCGGGAGCATCCGCCTGGACACGGGGACGTTTGTGCTGGGCGACGGGCCGCCGGAGAATGTCGGGACGCTGGAGGTGTCGGGCGGGTCGCTGGCGGCGCCGCGCTTGGAGATGTCGCGGACGGGTGCGCGGGCGATTGTGGACGTGAGCGGGGGCAGCCTGTGGCTGGACGCGATGACGGCGGGCGGGGGCGCGAAGGATGTGCTGCTGCGGGATTGCACGCTGGGGGCGTTCTCGACGAACGGGGTGTGGTCGGCGCCGATGGCGTTGGGTGGCACGGTCACGTTCTACACGGGTGACGGGCAGGGTGCGCCGCGCATGAACGAGGCGACGGAACTGTTGCCGGGGGGCGCGTCGGTCGTGGTCGAGAACGCGCCGGGGCAGGCCGCGCCGGGGCGGCTGACCCTCGCGGGGACGGGGGCGTATGCGGGGAGCGTCACGGTGAAGGACGGCAATGCGTTCGGGGTGTCGTCGCAGGCGGCGGTGGAGGGCATCACGGGCGCGGTGGCGTTCACGGATGGCGGGCGGCTGGTGTTCTCCGGTGAGGATGTCGTGACGAACAGCCTGAGCGTCGTCGGGGCGTTGGAGAGCGTGGCGCAGGAGGGCGGCGGGACGCTGGTGCTGACGAACGCGCAGCCCGTGTATGCGGCGGCCGTGGCGGACAGGGGCGTGATGCGTTTCACGTCGGCGGCGGCGATCCCCGGCAGCGGCGGGAGCGTGTTCATCAACGCGGGCGGGGCGGTGGCGGCGGATGGCGCGTACCCGACGGTCACGGCGTGGCTGGACAGCGGGCGCATCGCGGAGGGCGCGTGTGGCGCGTTGGCGCTGGGCGCGGACAGCAGCGAGGCTATCGACCTCACGACCGCGGGGGGCGGGCTTTACGATTTGCTCTCGCTGGGCGCGGAGGGCGACGTCACCTATTCAGGGGCGCTGACCCCGCTGGGCGGCGTTTACCGTCTCGGGGGCGGCAACGGCACGTTGACGTATGCGAGCGCGATCACGGGCGGGAGCGTCATCATCGACGGCGGCGCGTCGGCGGTCGTGCTGGCGGCGGCGAACACGTCGGGCGGCGGCGTCACCGTCGCGAGCGGGACGCTGGAGGCCGCGCACCCTGACGCGCTGGGGGGCGGCGCGTTGCTGGTGAGCAACGGCGTGTTCAACGTGAACGCGGCGGTGAACGCGCCCGGCGGGATCGTCGTGACGGACACGGGCCGGGTGCGGGTCGTGCCGGGCGGGAGCGTGGACGGCCCGATCGAGAATCACGCCTACGACAATTTCAACACGGCGGGGCTGCTCTTCGACGGCGCGGGCGGCTTCACGCACACGGGGGACGTGTCCGGCACGGGCCTGCTCGCGGTCATCGGCGAGGGCACGTTGCGCCTCGACACGCCGGGGCAGGTGATCGAGCAGGGCAACGTGTTCGTGGGCAACAACGGCAGCGCGGGGCACCTCGAGATGGCGGCGGGCGAGATGCGCGTGAACGACTGGCTCATCGTGGCCTGCGGCGCGGCGGAGGCCACGCCGCTGAGCACGTTCACGCTCAGCGGCGGCACGGTCACGAAAACGAACGGCGCGTCCATCGTGGGCGACCGCAATTCCGCGACGACCGCCGCCGAGGGGCGCATGACCATCTGCGGCGACGGCGCGTTCCGCTCCGAGCGGGGCGACTTCTCGCTCGGCTGGTACAACGGCACGGGCATCCTCACCATGGACGGCGGCACGTTCGCGCAGTCGAACGGGACGCTGTACGTCGGCTGCACCGGGACAGGGACGCTCGAGGTGGTTTCCGGCGAGATGGTGCTGGACTGGTTCACCGTCGGTTACCAGAACTCCGGCACGGTCAACCAGACGGGCGGCCACATCCGGCGCGAGACCGACAGCAAGGGCGACTGCTGGCGCATCGCCGACGACCAGCGCGGCACGGGCGTGTACAACCTCTCGGGCGGCACCCTCGACGCCGTCAACGCGACGCTCTGGATCGGCGGGACCGGGCGCGGCACGCTGAACCAGTCCGGCGGCGCGGTGCGCATCGGCAACGGCTGGCCCACCCTCGCGCGGTGGGCGCGGAGCGTGGGCGTGTACAACCTCTCCGGCGGCACGTTCACGCAGACGGGCGACACAGGCTTCATCGTCGGCGAGGCCGGCACCGGCACGCTGACGGTCTCAGGCACGGGCCGCATGGAACTCAGCGGCGGCTACGGGCTGATCGTCGGCCACACGCACGCCAGTTGCACCGGCACGGTCAACCTCGCCACGGGCGGCCTCATCAGCGCGGTGAAATGCCAGAAGTACGGCAACCCGAGCCTGAGCCACGGCGTGTTCAACTTCGACGGCGGCACACTGCGCGCGCAACGCGACAACAGCACCATCGCCGACTTCATGCAAGGCCTGAGCGCGGCCTATGTGCTGGACGGCGGCGCGGTGTTCGACACCAGCAACAACGTCGTCACCGTCGCGCAAGGCCTGCTCAGCGGCGCGGCGCAGGACGGCGGCCTCACCAAGCGCGGGAGCGGCACCCTCATCCTCTCCGGCACCAACACCTACAACGGCGCCACCACCGTGGACGGCGGCACCCTGCGCCTGCGCCACGCCGACGCCCTCCCCCCCGACAGCGACGTGCTTGTGCGCGACGGCCACTACGACCTCGGCGGCAACACCATCACAAACGCCACCGTCACGATCGAGAACGGCACCGTGCTGAACGGCACCATCCGCACCGCGTTCGACGTCACCGGCACCGGCGAACTGCTCGCCAGCGTCGAGCAAGACAGCGGCCTCACGAAAAGCGGCGACGGCACCCTCACCCTCTACAGCCCCCCGCAGCAGTACACCGGGCCCACACGCGTGACCGGCGGGACCCTCCGCCTCAGCGCCGCCCGCGACGCCCTCATCTACTACGACTTCGACCCCGCCAACGTCAACGGCACCACCGTGCGCAACCTCGGCCAAGGCGGCCCCGCCTACGACGGCATCCTCCACGGCGCGCCCCCGCTCACCGACGGCCCCAACGGCCACGCCATCACGATCGCGCACGCCTCCCGCGCCATCGTCACCGCCACCCCCGTGCCACTGCCCAACGCCTTCACCTTCGCCGTGTGGGTCAAGTCGCTCGGCCCTGTCAACAACGCCTACCAACGCATCATCCACAACGCCTACACGCTCGGCGGCTACCTCGGCACCGACGGCAACAACCGCCTCCTCGGCATCATCGCGGGCAAAGACCTCAACGCATCCGCCCAGCCCACCGACGACACCGAACACTGGCACCACCTCGCCATGACATGGGACGGCGGGACGATGACCCTCTACCACGACGGCGCGCCCGTCCACACGAAAAACTACCCCGGCACCGACGCCGCCCTCACCAACGTCATCGCCTTCGGCCACAACACCCCCCCCGGCAACGGAGAGTTCTGGAACGGCCTGCTCGCCGAGGCCCACGTGTTCGACCACGCCCTCAGCGCCCCCAACGTCAACGCGCTCAGCCAATTCAGCACACTCGGCCGCGGCGGCCTCCTCCCCGACGCCACCACCCTCGAACTCGCCAACGGCGCCAGCGTCGCGCTCGACGACAACATGGACCAGACCATCGCCGCGCTCAGCGGCGACGGCAGCGTCACCGGCGGCGTGCTGACCGTCACCGGCGCCATCGCCCCCGGCGGCGACAACGCCATCGGCACCCTCACCCTCTCCGGCGGCCCCGTGCTGACAGGCACGCTGCAGATCGACGCCGACCCCGCCACCGCCGACCGCCTCAACGTCCTCGGCCCCCTCGACATCTCCCAGCTCACGCTCGAACTGACGAACCCCGCCGCGCTCGACAGCCAAACCGAATACGAGATCATCACCTGCGCCCCCTGCGCCCTCACCGGCACCTTCGCCGACATCACCGGCCTCCCCCCCGGCTGGCGCGTGCGCTACGACCGCGCCCAAGGCAAAGTCCTCGTCCTTGCCATCAAAGGCACACTCATACTCCTGCGCTAGCACCAAGCAGCACCTTGAAAACAAGGCACAAAGGAAGTAATAAGTAATAGGTAATAAGTAATAGGTTCCCGGTAAGCAGAAATCGCGATTACTTATTACTTATCACCTATTACCTGTCACTTTCTCTCTGCGTCTCCGCGACTCTGCGCGAGACAAAAACAGACGAATAATCTCACACAAAGGCATAAAGGTCACAAAGGAAGTAATAAGTGATAGGTAAAATATAAAAGGTAAGAGGTAAAAGGTGAGAGTTGAGAGGTGAAAGGTAAGAGGGCAATTGCCCTTTTTCTCCTGTGTCCCCTTCGCGGCTCGCGAGGACGCTCGCCCTCCAACTAGGACACAATTCCGAAACGCATCCCATTTGGATTGAAACAGTGATTTTGTGTCCGCATTCGGGAGAAGACCTGTGAAAACGCCTACCGTCTCCTATGTCCCATTCGTCCCCTCCGCCTCCTCGATGTTGTTGCGCGTTGGGCGGGTGTCCCCGGCATAGCCTGCACATTTTTTTTCACTTCCCCTTTTTTTGCCCTTGCAAAGGGGAGGCGGAAAGAGTAACGTTACATCATCCTTTTTAGGCAATGGGTGTTGCCTTGGGGACTGGTTCTTTGATCGTCACGGGGAGGGATTCCCGTGACACCTTGCGGCGAGGGTCACACTTCCTTCGCAAGGATGTTTTTGTACGCTTGTGCAAAACATCCATCTGAAAACGTCCAACTTGCAGAGAGCGTGAAATACGTTTATCCGCAAGAGTTTTTGAATCTAAGTGTAGAGTATGAGGTATGTCTTTTTGTTAGGCGTATCTCTGAAATGCGGTGTTTAGGTTCAGGTATTGGACGTACCTCAGATGGGCATCAAGAAACAGAGGTGCGTCTTTCCATGCCGATGGGAGGCCGACCTTATAAAATGGGACGGGCTAGAGGAAAAAAGAGAGGTACGTATGGTCACGAACACATCAGAAGGAACGCGCGATTCCCGCAAGGGCACGGATTGTTTGCCGGTGAACACGGAAACGAACAAGGTGAAAGAGCCGCAGGGCCACGGCAACTCAAACAGCCGCAACAGCATTGCCGAAAGGTTGATCGTCGTTGGCTGGATCATATTTGTCATTGCCGGGGTGTTTGCGACGGCATTGTGGGCCGCCTGTGTTATTGGCGCGGTTGTCGGAACTTTAAAAGGGATGGTTGATTGGCGGCTGGCGCTTGCGGGCCTTGAGGTTGGGCTTCTGGTGTCCTTGCTCATGGTCTTGTCGGCCTTCATCTTCAAAACCCTCCTTGACGGTTTCGCCGAACTCATTCAGATTGCCCATGATGTCCGGAAGGACATTCAGGGCAAATAAGCCATTTCACTATTTGGAGGTGCGCGATATGACGATGAAGATTCAATGTCCCTGCTGCTCGCAACGTTACGAGGTCTCGTCAGAGGATTTCGGGAAAGTCATCACGTGTCAGGCCTGCGGCAAGGATTTTACTGTCGCAAACACGACGCGCCAAACGGGCAATGCGGCAGGGCTGCCGTTCACGCCCGTAAGGCTCAATTTTTCGGACGTGATGAAGGCAGGGTTTGACACTGGGGTAAAGAACCTTTTCCCTTTGTTAGGGGCGTGGTTCCTGTGGGTACTGACGATTTGGATTCCCTACATCAACATCGGCACGACCATCGCCATCGTCAACATTCCGATTGAGTTGGCGAAAGGCAAAACCTTTTCGCCGACTTCCATCTTCGACAAGAAGTACCGGCAGTACATGGGAGAGTTTTTCCTTGTGCTGGGATTGAAGTGGATGGCGCTTCAACCTGCATTCGCGTTGTGTGTGTTTCCAGGTATCATCCTCATGCTCGCATGGAGCCAGGCGGTGTTTCTCGTCCTCGACAAAGGCGTGAACCCTGCCGAGGCACTGACGCTGAGCAACAAGATGATGGATGGAAACAAATGGGTCTCCTGTGGGATTAATTTTTTACTGGGCATCACCTTTTGGCTGGGCATTTTCTTCTGGGCAAGAATCATGATGATTATACCTGGGGTTGGTGGGGTTCTATTGCTGGCGTGGGTGGCGTGTTCTCAGGTGGTGTCATTGGGTGTTACGGGTGTCATTTACGGAAAACTAACGCAAACCGCCGCACGCTCGGACAGCGAATAATAGCGGATGCCATCATCCCCAAATATTGGGGTTGTGAGTGCCATGCCGGGTTGCTTCGGCGTTTCACGCCTCGCAAGGGCGGCGACGAGGGGACATAGGGGACGCAGGAGACGAAGGAGACAAAGGGGACGAAGGGGTGGTAATGAAAAACTCCTGCGTCTCCTTGGTCTCCTGCGTCCCCGCGATGTCATGTTGTTGTTCGCCCTTCAATTTTAGCGCAATGTGAGGCTGATTTTTGTTTGCAAGGCGCAGCATTTGCGGTATCCTGTTGCAATCAAAAGAGGAGAGATTTGCAGACAGGATTGTTTTCGCGCAGAGCCGCAAAGACGCAGGGGGGTATGGCAGCCTCTTTTGAAAAAACTCTGCGTCTCCGCGCCTTTGCGCGAGAAAAAAAAGGAGGGATTATGAGATTCATATTTGTCGCATCGTTGTTGTTCGCGCTCGCGTCGCAGGCGCAGGATCATATCGTCTGGCGCGGGGGATGCCCGAATGCGTTCGCGCGGTTCACGAAGAGTCAGGAGACGAAGGAGTACACCAAGATTCGCTTCATCGGCGGGTCCATCACGGAGGGGGGCGGTGCGAATGGGTATCGTGCGCTCACGATGAAGCGTCTGCGCGAGGATTTTGCGGGCGCGACGCTCGCGGAGAATAACGCGGCCATCGGCGGGACGGGTTCGTGGCTGGGCGCGTTCCGCACGGGCAGCGACATTTACGATGCGGATGCGGCGCTGGTGTTCGTCGAGTTCGCGGTCAATGACGGCGGCGGTCAGGAGGAGGACGTCATCGCCTCGATGGAGGGCATCGTACGCCGCATCTGGTCGCGCCGGGACACGGCGGACATCGTGTTCCTCTACACCATCGCCAAGAACCATCTCGACAGTTACAAGGACGGCAAGCTGCCGCCGACGGTGCAGTTCCACGAGAAGGTCGCCGAGCGTTACGGCATCACGAGCGTGAACATGGGCGCGTTCGTCGCCAAGAAAACGCTGGCGGGCGAACTGCCGTTCGAGGACTTCGCGGCGGATGGCGTGCACCCGACGGAGAAGGGTTATGCGCTTTACATGGAGGCGCTCGCGCCGTTCTTCGAGAAGGGCAAGTCCGAGTGGGCGGGCCTCGAACCCGCGAAGCACGAGTGGCGCAATACCGCGTCGCTCTCGCCCGCGCCGATGGAGAAGGCCATCTGTATGCCCTACGAGTGGGCGAAGGCGGATGCGGGCTGGACGTTCGGTCAGCAGAGCGCCTCCGAGCGTTTCTACCACGTCGCGGTCTGCGACACGCCGGGCGCGGAACTCGCGTTCACGTTCAAGGGGTCGCAGGTCGGCGTGTTCACGCTCATCGGCCCCGACTCGGGGAACATCGAGTACGCCATCGACGGCGGCGGCTGGCAGCTGCTCAAAGACTTCGACCGTTACTGTGTCAACTCCACGCGCCCCCATGCGCGGCCGCTGGCGAAGGGTCTCGACCCCGCGCAGGAACACGCCGTGAAGCTGCGCGTGGCCGAGGCCATCCCCGAGCAGAGCAAGGGGCGCACCGTGCGCCTCGGCTTCCTGCTCGTGGACGGCGACGCGCCCAACCCCTACGCCCGCGCCGACAAGCTCGAGCAGATCGACGCGCTCTATGCCGCGATGAAGCCCCACACGTTCGCGCCCCTGCCCGACCGCTGGAAGAACCTCGACAAGACCCGCCAGCGCCTCGCCGACGGCGGCGACCTCAAGATTGTCATGCTCGGCGACAGCATCATCGGCGACACCTACTCCTCGCACTACTGGCTGACGTGGCAGCGGATGTACCCCAAATGCAAAATCACCCCCCAGCTCTCCAACCGCGGCTCCACGGGCTGCCGCTGGTACAAAGAGGAGAACCGCGTCGAGCCATACGTCCTGCAATACAACCCCGACCTGCTCATCATCGGCGGCATCAGCCAGAGCGACGACACCGAGGCCATCCGCGCCGTCATCCGCCAAGTCCGCGAGAAACAGAACCCCGACATCCTGCTCCTCACGCAAGTGTTCGGCGCGACACGCGACAAGCACATCAGCCAATGGACCTTCGACCCCGCGCCCGACACCTACCGCGCGCGCCTCCGCCAGCTCGCCGACGAGGAGAAGTGCGGCTTCTTCGACATGACCGGAATCTGGTGGCAGTACATCCTCGACAGCGGCACGTGCTACGGCTGGTTCATGCGCGACTACGTCCACGCCAACGAGCGCGGTTTTCAGACCATCGGCCGCATGCTCGAGATCAACTACCGGCCGTAACGCGGACGACAGGACATTAGATATATTGCCAACCCGAACCACCCCGTCAGCCTGCGGCTGCCACCCCTCCAGCGGAGGGGAATCCTACACAGAAATTCCCCTCCTGTGGAGGGGTGGACGCCATAGGCGGACGGGGTGGTTCTGACGGGGTGGTCCGGGTGTATCAGGCATGTGGCAACATCACGTTAAACGACGCTAAAACCCGAGTTCCCCAAAAACAGGTCTATTGTCCCCTGTCACCGTCAACACACCATGCGAAAGCAGGAGCCGCTTCCCCGCAAAAACCGAGCGCGGAACTTTTGGATTTCCATGTGCCTTTCCGCTTGCCAATCCAATGCCTGTTTGCTATTTTATACGTATGTTTTTTTGGGGGAGGATACACTTTAATGAAAAGACTCATCACAACAGCAGTTCTTGGGCTCACACTGGCGGGATCGATTCACGCCGCAGATATTAACGTTAGCGGTGGAGGCATTGCGCTCCAAGACGCGATTGACAGCGCTGATCCCGGCGATGTCTTGCTTGTCGCACCAGACACCTACTCGCCCATCAACACGGGCGGCAAGGTCATCACCATCATCGCCACAGACCCGGACCCGGCTGCCACCGTCATCGACGGCGGCGGCACGGAGCGTTGCGCGACGCTGGCGTTGACGGCGGCGCCGGGGTGGTGGACGAATGAGACGGGTACCGTCCTCTCGGGGTTCACGCTGAGGGACGGTCTTGACGATTACGGCGGCGGCGTGTATGGCGGTACCCTCACCAACTGCGTGCTGACGGACAACGCGGCGGTTTGGTATGGCGGCGGCGCGTTCAGGTCGGTGCTTCAGGATTGCCATTTGCAGGACAACACGGCGGACTTCGGCGGCGGCGCGTATGAGTGCGCGTTGAGCGACGGCTGCATATTGGATTTCAACACGGCGCACTTTGACGGTGGCGGCGCGTGGGGCGGTACGCTGTCCGGCTGTTTGGTTTCGGATAACAAAGCCATCGGCGGTAATGGCGGCGGCGTGTGGGGTGCCGCACTGGACGGCTGCGAGTTGTCGGATAATACGGCGGGCGGCAGCGGCGGCGGCGCGTATGACGGCACCCTCGCCAACTGCGTCTTGACGGGGAACACGGCGGATGACTCTGGCGGCGGCGCGTGGGGCGGCACGTTGGAGAAGTGCGATGTGTCGTGGAACGTGGCGGTGACGAACGGCGGCGGCGTGTGCAACAGCACGCTGACCCACTGCGGCCTGTGGGAAAACGCGGCGGAGAACGGCGGCGGCGCGTACGGCGGCACGTTGAAGAACTGCGTGGTGACGGACAACGCGGCGGACGGCGACGGCGGTGGCACGCGCGGCGCAACGCTGGTCAACTGCACGGTGTCGCGGAACACGGCGGCAAACGGCGGCGGCGTGTATGGCGGGCTGATACGCAACACCATCGTCTTGGACAACTTCGTGGGCGGAGAATATGCGGGGGCGCCGACGTTCAACAATTCCTGCTCAAGCATGGCAGGGTCGGGCGTCCTTGTGGCGTTCTGGGGGGATGTTTTCCAGAGCGGCCTCATCCTGAAAAAAGGTTCGCCGTGTATCGACGCGGGAAGCAACGCCTTTGTCGATTGGGATTTTGACTTCGCGGGCAACCCGCGCATCATTGGCGGCACGGTGGACATGGGCGCGTATGAACACCACAGTTTCGAAGTGACGTTCATCAACGATCTGGACACGCCCGCGACGACCAATATCATCGAGCAGACGCATGGTTTCGAGTATGACCTGCCCGCGGCCCCGTCATGGACGGGCTACACGTTCGCTGGGTGGTACAGCGACGCGACGGGCTGGGTGACGAACGGCACGGTCGTGATGCTCACCACCAACCACACGCTCTACGCGCAGCGGACGGCGGACGAGTACGACGTGACCTTCGACGCCAACGGCGGGCTGTTTGAGGACAGCACCGCCACCACGAACATCACGCAGACGTTTGGCGCGGCGTACATCCTGCCCGCCCCGCCCCCGGTCATGACGGGCCACACGTTCGCCGATTGGTGGAGCGCGGCGACGGATCTGGTGCCGCCCGGCACGGCGGTGACCGTGGACGCCGACCATACGCTCTTCGCGCTGTGGACGCCCAACGATTACACCGTCTGGTTCGACGGCAACGGTTCGGACGGCGGCGTGATGACCGATCAGGATTTCATTTATGGCGTGCCGCAGGCGCTGAAGCCCAACGCGTTCACGAAGACGGGCTACACGTTCACGGGGTGGCTGGACGAGAGCGCCAACCCGTATGGCGACGAGGAGGTGGTGAGCGATCTCACATCGGAGCCGGGCGGTGCGGTGCGGTTGATCGCGCAGTGGGCGGCGAACGATTACACGGTCGCGTTCGACGGCAACGGCGCGGACGGCGGCGTGATGGCGGATCAGCCGTTCGTCTATGACGTTGAGCAGGCGTTGACGGATAATGATTTCACGAAGGCGGGCTACTCGTTCGCGGGATGGGCGGCGAACGGGGTTGCGGATGTCGTGGTCTTCACGAATGGGCAGGTGGTGTGTAACCTCACGGCGGAGCCGGGCGCGGTTGTGGCGTTGGAGGCGGTGTGGACGAACAACCTCTACGTCGTCACGTTCGACACCGACCCCGACGGGGTGTTCGAGGGCGGCCACACCGTCACGAACATCACGCAGACGTTCGACGAAAAGTATGTCCTGCCCCCCGACCCGGAGGAGCGGGTCGGCTACACGTTCGAAGGCTGGTTCGACACGGGCGGCCCGTACACGACCAACACGACGGTGTCGTGGCCCGGCGACCACACGCTGTACGCCCGCTGGGCGGCGAATGTTTATACGGTCACGTTCGACGGCAACGGCGGTGTCCCTGCCACGCAGGATATCCCGCAGACGTTCGGCGATGTCTATGACCTGCCCCCAGACCCCACGCGGGCGGGCTATGATTTTGTCGGCTGGTTCGACGCGCCGACGGGCGGCTACCATGTGACGGATACCACGGAGGTGACGTACCCTGCCGACCACACGCTGTGGGCGCAGTGGACGGCGCACACCTACACCGTTGTTTACGACGGCAACGGCGAAGACGGCGGCACGACGGCACCCTCGCACCACACCTACGACGTGCCAAGCCCGCTGACCCCGAACGGGTTTTATAAGGACGGGTACGTCCTCACGGGCTGGACGAGCGCGGGCGGGGATTTCTTCGACGACGAGGAGACGGTCGTCAACCTGACGGACGTGGACGGCGACACCGTCACGCTCTACGCCCAGTGGGACGACCCCGCCAACCCGTGGTACGTCGATGAGACGCGCCCGGACAACAGCGGCGACGGCAAGACTT
>WRJS01000057.1 GCA_009778475.1 Kiritimatiellota bacterium
CGGCGCTACCATGACGACTTCATCACGTTCTACCCGTTCGGCCACAGCGACTACGCCGCCGCCCTCCACGGCCCCGGCTTCAGCAACTGCTGCGCGTGCGCCGAACACAGCACGCCCCCCGAGAGCGGTCCCGCCAGCACCAACGCCAGCGGCCGCGTCCTGTCCTTCGTGGACAGCGGCCTCTTGACGCGCGGCGGCGAGGGCGCGACCAACGCCCTCCCGCAGGGCTCCGCGCTGATGCCCGGCGACCCCGTGCACGTCACGGGCCTCGAGCCCAGCACCGCGCCCGACGACCGCGCGATCCGCGTCCAGTGGGACGAGGGCGGCCAGGCCCGCGCCCTCACCAACACCTTCACCGTCGCCAGCGTGCGGATGATTTTCGACGCCCTGCCCAACGGCGTCATCAGCCACGACGAGGAAGTTTTGAGCTACGACATCCCCGAAGGCGGCTTCGGCTTCCCTGCGGGCAACCCCCCGCGCCTCATCCGCCTCCACACCGACGTGAAGCTGCCGGGCGAGCTCACGCTCGCGCTCAGCGGCGGCGCGTTCAGGGTGTGGCCGTCCGCCTCCACCAACGGGGCACCCCTGCTCACCTCGGGCGGGACAGTCACCAACGGCGCCCCCGTGAGCTTCGCCGTCAAGGGTCAGGAGAGCAGCGTCTATATCGACGCGTCCCACGCTGGCACCGCCGAGCTCACCTACCGCTTCGAGGGCTCCGGCGCCGCCAGCAACATCACCTGCTCCTTCACCCTCCCCCTCACGGCCTACGGCGTAGCCCTGCTCGCCGACACCGACCGCGACGGGATCATCGGCGAGGCCGACGAGCAGGGCAAGGCGGAGTGGGACATCACGCGCGGCGCGCTCATCCCCCCCTGCTACCCCGGCACCGGAACCAACGCCGTCAAACTCCTGCCGCAGATAAGAATCGCCCCGCCCGACGCATACCCCTCCGACATCCTCCGCGTCTTTGTGGACCCCGCGCTCATGAATCACATCACCCTCTACGACGCGGGCGGCCTTGCCGTGCCGCTGGAGCCCGACGGCGGCCACACCTTCTACACCGCCACCAACCTTTACGTCGCCGCCAACGCCGCCCGCAAGACCGCGAACGCCGCCGCCCCCGACGGCTTCGACCTCACCCTCACCGCCCGCGACCTCACCGTCTTCGCCGTCGTCACCGACAAGGTACGCCTCAAGACCGCGCCGCTGATATTGCCTTGCGAATACTGGGACTCCACCGCCGTCTATTCGACGACGAACATCACGGCCACCCCGCCCATCCCCAATTTCACCGTGCCGTCGGTGTCCCCGAAAGGAAACGAGCTTATCCACGTCTGGACGCAGGACATGGTGAAGTTCGCGCAGGTACAGGTCAACGGCATACAGACCGAGACCGTCGCCGTCGGGCTCGGGCATCTGAACGCGGGCAACTTGATGTCCTGCCTGACCAACCCACCCATGTTTCAGGTGGACTGGAGCATGGGGCTTGACCTGAACGGAAACCCATCGCCAACCCTCGGCAACGGCGGTAACATCATGGCGACCGCCCCACTGGAGGGCGCGCCCTACGGCAAAATCATGATCGGCACGAAATGGCCTCAGACCAAGGCATTCTGGGAGCGGCAGGGTATTCAGCCCGTCATCAACATTGACACGTCCTGGCTCGTCGTCGGTCACGTTGATGAGCTCTTCATGTGGGTCGCACCGAACAAGGTGCTGTACGCAGACCCATGGATAGCCGCCGACCTGCTTCACAATATGATTGTCGCTGATGGGGGCATGGATAAACTTTGGTGCGGCTACAATACTGCCGACAAGACCAACACCATCGCCGGAGTGGTCATCGACAACAACAGGAGCACGCGTCTGCTTGCCCCCATGAACGCTACCACCAACAATACCGTCATCTCATGCGAACGGGCCGTGTTTAAGACAAACGACTATCTGCGAGTCGGTGACGAGATCCTGCGCGTCGTGTCCACGAACGCAAACACCTGTACCGTGGGGCGCGCACGGGCTGGACACCCGGCTACGACCCATGCCAGCAACGATGTGATTTACGCGCTCAGTCCGCTGATGCGGAAAAACCTTATCGGGACAAACAGCGTCGTCAGCAAGATCAGCGTGGCGCGAAACCAGTTGCGGTCAGGCCTAGGTAGTTACAGCAACTCCGTCTCTTTCTCCGCCGTCCCCGTGCTGTTCAATAACGGGGTGGTTATCAAGGGATACACGTATCCGCCTCATGAGTTTGCAGCCGTCACGGCAAACCTTGCAAATTGCCTTGTGGTTAATCAAGACCGTGTCCACTACTCTGACCCGGGGTCGTTTGCATTCAAAGCCTATTTCAACCTGATTTTGCCGGGTGTTGATACTTTCGCTGTTGACGTATGGGCGACCCACCACTGTCAACTGGGCGAAATACACTGCGGTACGGCGGTAGTGCGCTCACCTCCGGCGGGTAGCCAGCCGTGGTGGAAAAAGGCGGCGATACAAGTAAATTGGGAGAACGAGAGATGAAAAAAGTGATGATGCTAACCCTTGCCATACTGATAGGATTATCTACGCGGGTTCTTGCGGACGACACAATCCCGCCTGACAGGGAAACGCTGGAGCGCATAGCAAAAGCGGTGGCGGCGGACATGATAAGGCGGCAACAGGAGGAAGCGGCAAAGGCGGCTACACTTGTGGACAAGGAGAAAGACAGGCTGGCAATCCTGCGCCAAGAGGAAGTGCGCAAGCTTAACGATCAAGCCGCCCTTGCGGAAATCGCAAAAAATGACGCGGACAGCTTTGTGCGCATAGCCGCAATCGACAGGCTCAAAGACCCGGCACTCCTTGCGGAAATCGCACGGGAGGACACAGACCCACATGTGCGCAAGACGACTGTGGCGAAACTGAAAGACCCGGCAATCCTTGCGGAAATAGCAAAGCGTGATGACGACCAGTATGTGCGCCATGAAGCCGTGTATAGGCTTGCAGAGAAAGCCGTTCTTACGGATTTTGCAAAAGACAAAGACCCGCATATCCGTAAGATGGCGGTTTCTACTCTGCGCGATCAAGCACTCCTTGCGGAGATTGCAAAGGATGATGACGACCATTATGTGTGTCAGGCGGCGGCAGACAGGCTGACTGAGCAAGCAGCCCTTGCAGACGTTGCAAAGCACAGCAAAAACAGGTGGGTGCGTGATTCGGCGGTGCTCAAGCTAAATGCGGGTGAACGCCAGACGGTCCTTGCGGAAATCGCAGGGACCGACGAGAGCCTGCAGGTGCGCCTGTCGGCGATGTCCAAATTAGGAGACCCCGTTGTCCCCGCCGAGTTTGAAAATTATACGCCAATGACTGCTGCTGTGACGCCTCCTTTTTGGCGTCGCAAGGAAACAGCAGATGATGCGCAACATGACCAAGCGGCTCTTACAATTTCCGCAAAGAATGACCCGGACAAATGCGCGCGCATCTCGGCGGTGAAGCGGCTCACAGACCAAGCCGCCCTTGCGGAAGTCGCAAAGGATGACAAGCACTGGCTGGTGCGCCTGTTCGCGACAGCGAGACTCGACAACCAAGCCGTGCTTGCACAACTCGCCGAGAATGACAGGGACACGCTGATACGCAACGCGGCCTCGGAAAGGCTCAAAGACCTGAGAGGGGAAGACCCCCAACGGCAAAGGCTGTTTTACTGGTGAACCCCATTGCGTAAATCAAATGGGGGAATGAGAAATGAAGAAAGTTGCGATGATGGCACTTGCCATGTTGACAGGTTTTTCAGCGCGGGTTATTGCGGATGATGAAACTGCAATACAACAGCAGCCGTTTACCCTAGCTGATGCAATAAAAGACGCACGGGCTCGTCAAGAGGAATTTCCTGAAAAACTTGATGATCAGGCAGCCCTTGCGGAACTTGCTAAAAACGATGCGAATCCTCTTATGCGATGGAGGGCTGTAGAAAAACTCACCGACCAAACATTGCTTGCGGAAGTCGCAAGGGATGCCAAGGATGGGGAAGTGCGCATACAGGCAGTGTCGCGGCTCGAAAATCAAGAAACCCTCGCTGGTATAGTAAGAGATGACAAGGATGATGCGGTGCGCAGGGATGCCACAAGAAAGATAGAGAATCAAACTCTCCTTGCTGAAATAGCAAAGGACTGCAAATACGGGGTGAGCCGCTGGGACGCAATGTCCAAATTAACTGACCAAGCTGTCCTTGCGGAAGTCGCAAGGGATGGCAAGGACGAGTGGGTGCGGCGGATGGCGGTAAGAAAGTTAGACGACCAAGCCCTCCTTCTGGAAATCGCAAGGAACAACACAAGCGAGGGTGCGCGTGTGGAGGCGGCCGGGAAGTTAGATGATAAAACCTTCCTTACGGGAAACAATCAAGATACGGCTGTGCGTCAGGCGGCATCTTCTAACCCCGGCGTGCAAACGTTGCTGGCGTACAATGCTAACGCCGATGAAGCGCGTATCACTGCGGCGGCGAATTCGGCTGACCAGACGCTCCTTGTTGATATGGCAAAAAATGACAGGAATGCTAGGGTGCGTGTAATGTGCGTGGAAAAACTTGTTCAACAAAATTTTCCAGATGAATGGAAACGTTTGGAGTGGACCACGCTTCCGCCGAAAGTCATTCCTATCCCCCCTGTCCCTGTCTCTGGGCTCATTGCGGAGTTGGCGACAAGCCATGAGAGCGAATATGTGCGGCTGGCAACAGTATCCAAAATCGGAGACCAAGTTTTTCTTGCGGAAATCGCGAAAACCGACAAGAGCGAATGGGTGCGCGGCGAGGCGGTGGGGAGGCTGGGCGACCAATCCGCCCTTGCGGGGTTCGCAAGGGATGACGCGAGCGAGCGGGTGCGCGGCGAGGCGGTCAAAAAACTGAAGGACAAAGCGCTCCTTGCGCACATCGCTAAAAATGACAAGAGCGGGCAGGTGCGCCGGGCGGCAACCGAAACCCTCGACTACCCAAACACCCTTGCGGATCTGGTGAAGAACGGCAAAGACCCGTCGCTGAGGCTAAGCGCATTGGCCGAGCTTGACGACCCGGCCGTCATCGCCGAGACCGCGAAAAGCAATAGTGACGCGGAGGTGCGCAAAGCGGCGACAAAGCGGCTTGCCGATCAGGTCGCCCTTTCGCAAATCGCAAGGGGTGACAAGGACGCTGGTGTCCGCAAAGCGGCAATCGAAAAGCTTGACGACCAAACGATCCTCGGCGAAATCGCCAAGAGTGACAATGACAAAGAAATACGCCTAGCGGCTGCAAGCAAACTTACCGACCAGACTGTCCTCTTAGAAATTGCACGGGGTGACAAGGACGTGGTTATGCGTGCAGAGGCAGTATCCCATCTCACCGACCAAGTGCTTCTCGCGGAATTCACAAAGAAAACCGAAGACGATTGGGTACGTGTAACGGCAATACGGCATCTCACTGATCAGGCGTTTCTTCTGGAAATCGTAAAAAACGATTTTAACAGGGGAATACGCTGGACAGCGGTAGGGCGGTTAAATGATCGCACGACCCTTATGGAAATCGCAGAGAACGACAAAGACGAGGATGTGCGCCGAGCGGCAAAAAACCGGCTGTACGATTTGGGAAAGTAAGGGATAACAAGGGGCAGGGGCAATTAGAGATATGAAGAAAGTGATGATGCTGACTCTTGTCATGTTGACAGGGTTGCCAGCATGGGGTGATGCGGGGGAATAAAAAAGGCAGAAGGAAACGCTGGAGCGCATAGCAAAGGCGGCGGCAGAAGATGCAGTGCGGCGACGGCAAGAAGAGGCTCTGCGAGAGCAACGCCAAAGGGATGGCCAAGCCGCTCCTGCCGAAGACCTTGAAGACGAGGAGGAAAATGATGCGCAGGCATTGTTGCATCAACGTCAAGAGGAGGTGCGTAATCTTGACGACCAAGTAACCCTTGCGAAACTTGCCAAAAACGATGCAAATCCTTTTATGCGAAGGAGGGCTGAAGCCCGCCTGATCCAGTGCGACTGGGCTGTCTATATCCCGCTCGTCGCCAACACGGGACCGTAGGCAAGAACCCCGAAAAGTCCCCTGCCCCCGTCTTCGAAATCATGATTACTTTCCCTTGCCGTTTCCGCCGGAATCGGCTATTCTATTTTTCTCGTTTCGGGGGGGAAGAGAGATGACGTTGACACAGAAGAGAATAATTTGCATCGCAATCGGCGTGGCCGCGACCGCGCTTATCCTTGTGTTCGGTCTGCGCGACACGCGCCCGGTCGTCGTCTGCTTCGGCGACAGCCTCACCTCGTGTGGCGGCAAGGGCGGGCATTACAGCGACTGGCTCGCCAAGCAACTGCCGCACTTCCGCATCATTGACGCAGGCGTTGGCGGCGACACGCTCGAGCAGGGTCGGCACCGCTTTCAGAAGGACGTGCTGCGGCACCGCCCGACGGTCGTGCTCATCGCGCTGGGCGCGAACGATTTCTGGAAAGCGACGCGGACCGTCGGCGAGCTGCAACGTTACCTGGAGGAGATGGTTAAAGCCGCCCAAGCGCAGAAGGCGCAGGTGGTCATCGCAAGCTGTTTCGGCGACCGCCAATTCTGGGATGAGACCTGTGTGGAGTTTGCGTTCGCGCGTTTCGAGCTCGCGGCGAAAATCGCGAAAATGGAGCAAAGCGTCTGCGACAAATACGGCTGCGTCTATGTCCCCAATATGCAGGTCGATGTCAAGCCAAACCGCCTCCCGCCTTACTGGGACGCGACCGACCACCCGAACAAAGTCGGCAACGAGCAAGTCGCCCTGCGGCTGCTGCCCGCGATCATCAAGGCTACGGAACGGCGGTAATAGACCTGCCTAAAACCGCAAGATACAAGACCGTTTTACGATAGCATTTTAACCTGATGTTGTCACATGATAACATCACGTTGTTATTGCGGACATATTGAGTGAGGCATTTTCCCTGCCCTCTGTGCGGCTCGCGGGGACGCTCGCCCTCCAATATGCACATTTGGAGGGCGAGCGTCCTCGCGAGCCGCAGGATGGGATGCCCCATTAAGTATGCCCACCGTAAAAACGGCTATCTGTCACAGCCGCTCCCAAAACACCGCCGCGTTCGTCGAGAGCGTGCCTTTCTGCATCTGCTCGCGGACGCGCGGCATATTGAGGCGGCGGGGGATTCCGGCAGGGTCAGGGCGCGTGGGTTCGCGCGGCAAAGGCGTTGTGCCCTGAGCCACCTCTTGCGGGTAGGGTTCGGGCGTGGCCCTGCGGATGCGGTTCACCTGCCGCCCGAGGAAGACCATCGCGCACAGCACCGCCACGCCGGCTGCCGTCCGTATGTGCTTGCCTGCGGCCACCACGCAGATGCCCAGCCCGAGCGCGAGCATCGCAAAGCACATCACCGATTGCCACAACCCCGCCAGCGGCACGAGCGCAATGAAAAGCAGCCCCGCCACCGCCGCGCCGAGCGCGTCCGCGAAAATGAACACGGGCAGGTTTTCCTCGGGCACCTCTTCCGACTGCCCCAGCGCAACCGGCAGGACGCCGCCCAGCAGCACCCCGGCGAAAAAGCAGAGCATCATCGCGCCTACCGCCCCCACCCCGTCTTTCGCCGTTAAACAAACGCCAAGGTTGCAGACGGTCAGGGCAATCATGAAAAGCGCGCTCGCAAGCAACCGCATCTTCCCGTCATAGACCCTCAGGAGGCCGCACTCGATCTCGCGGTTCCCGACGAACACGCCCGCGAGCCCGAAGCTCCCGGCCGCACCGGCCATCAGGTAAACCGACCCGGCGTGGAGCTGGAGGCGGTAGAGGATCGTCAGGTGCGTCACCAGCGCCAACGCGCCGCACGCCGCCACCCACACGGCCACGAGGTTCCGCCGCGACGCAGGGCGCGGGCCCGCGACCACGGGCAGCATGCACAGCACGACCAGCAGCAACCCCACCACCCGCATCCGCGCGTTGTCCCGAGGTAACGCTTCGAGTATCCGAGCCCACCTTGCGAACGTTGCGGACGGGTAGGCGCGGCGCACCGCATCCGCAATGCCCAGCGCATGGAGCTCCTCCAGCGGTTTCGCCTCGGGCAGGAAAATCACCTGCTCCATGTCGAGCGCGGGGCATTGCGCGACCCACTGCGCCGCACGGGGCGCGTCATAGAGCTGCCGGACCGCCTCGGCGGGGAATACCGCCTCCTTTTTAAGCATCTGGAAACGCCTTGCCGCGTCCTCTGCGCCATACGCCAACGTCCGGCCCTTCGCGGCAATCCACCAGCCTCCTGCACCCGCCGCCAACGCACCGCCCTCCGGCCATGCCTGGCGGATCTCGCGCACCGTCGCCTCCAGAAGGGTGCGCGCCTCCGCAGTCGGCCCCTGCCCCTCGATGCCAAGCCCGAACAGCATCACGCCCGACGTGTCCGTCACGCGCCGCACCTGCTTGACGAAACCGGTCTGCCGCCACGCCGCACCCGGCAGCGACGCGGCAGAGGGCGGCATCACGAGCACCACGTCGTAAGGCTCATCGGAAGGCTGCTCCAACATGCGTTGAGGCGTATGGCCTGTCGGGGCATTCGTCCAAGCCCCCCGAATGCGCGTCTTCGGATGAAGGGTACGCACCGCTCGCAGGATGTCATTCCCATAGCTCGGATCACACGGGCACCACGTGACTTTCGTCTCGTGGTTCAACGCCTCCAGCGCAAGCCCCACCGACAGCGGCACGTTGCCCAGCAGCAAGACCGAACGCGCGTAGGGACGTTGCGACAGGATGAGCGCGGCCTGCTCCATCGATCGGTCCTTCTCGGGGATGACCTCGCTCACGCCGCTGGAGGACAGCGCGTAGAACGTGCCGCCGTGCGAGCCGTGGAATGTCGTGCCGCGCGAGGATTCGAGGCGCTGCGGTGCGGGCGCACCGGGGAAGTAGCGATGCCATTCCGCAACATCGCGCGGGTCCGGCGCGATGTTGCACATCAGCAGGGCGAGGCACCCCATCCCCCCGATTGCCGACCCCAGCGCGTCCCACGCATACGCCTGCGCGGCGGAGCGCCCGGCACGCACCATCCGCTGGCTCACGGACGGCACGGCCAGCCCCGACACGAAGCAGAATGGGATGTTGGCCAGCAGACACCCCCACGCCAGTTTCAGCACCGGGAACTGCTCATAGTGCGCTACGCCCAGCCAGCCGCGCAGGTTGCCAAGCAATGCATACTGCACGAAGTAGAGTCCAGCGCACAACGCCGTCAGCACCCATAGCCGATGCGAGAACCACCGTGCCGCGCCCTGCCCGCGGCGCGTCGCCGCCGCTGCCGCGCCCAGCCCGAACCACAGTAGCCACGACGACAGGAAGAGCGCGACGCCAGCCTCCGCCGCTTCGAAACGCCACAGGAAACGTCGCAGCAGCAACGTCTGCGCCACCATCGAAACCGCCCCGAACGTAATCGCCGTCACGACGGGCAAAACTTTAGGCAACCAATGCATATATGCCGGGAGATCAAACACCTTGCGGACTGATGTTTGAAAATGGTTTTAGTTTCGTACAAACGGCGGGAATAGTCAATCCCCAAATACAGGTTTCATGTTCACTCGCCTACACCGGACAGGACGCTAGGCATAGGTGCGGCGGCCACAAGATTTTCCTTGTGCGCTGTTTCCGAAAGCCTTATACTTTTCGTTATGAATCAGAAAATTTCTCGACTGGCACTCTGCGTTTCCCTTGCCATGGTTCATGCGGTGCTTGCGGGAGCCGAGCAACGGAGCGGCGTGGAGCATAAGCTGCTCTCTGGCGAGCGGCAGCTGCAGGCATGGGCGGACGAAGCGGAGAATGCCCAGCCTCAAACGCTTAACGAAGCGTGGGACACCCTGGAGGTGCTTATCCGCGCGGAACGGGACGATGCCGCAATCCGCCTGATGCCGCGCGTGTATGCGCTCTATTTGAATGCGGAGGCGTTTTACAAATACGACCCCAAGCTAGGGCGCATCGGCAACTCACTTCTGCGCTTGCCGCAGGGACGCGGGAAGCTGTGCATCGCGTTCTTTGAGACATTCGGCGCGGTATGGTCCCCGCAAGAATTTGGGGATCATAAGAAATCCATACCCGTGCAGTTTATGCAACAGGCGGCATGGGACGACACCCGGATTGTAAGCTGGCTGTATGACCGTTATCAAACGGCACTGATGTTTGGCTCAAAGAAAGAACACGCACTTCACAACATGATCTATACCTTATGCCCGATGCCCCGCGCAGCGCAAGGCTGGCAGGATTTGTATTTCCAGCAGTTATGCGTAAGTCCGCAAGGGGAGGAGGTTTTCCGGAAGATAAAGGACGATGCCCGCCAATCGCCGAGCGACATGAGGCGGCTGACAATCTTCCTCGCGTCACTCGAATACACCAAGGGCTTTGACCCGAAAGACGCGGGCTGGCTGTTGAAAGCATTCAGGAAAAATCCCTATGGGTCGTGGGTTGTGGGATGTTTTGTGATCGGCACGGGTGATATACCGACGGCAGACATGGATATCCCGAAGGCGAAAATCACAGAGGCCTTCCTCAAGCAAGCCTTAACTACGCCGCTGACCGCCGAGGCGTGTGACAGCTATCGCGGCTACCTGCAGACGAGAAGCAGCATGATACAGCCCAAGCGGAGCGACGATCTCATTCGGGTGATGTTCCGCGTGACGGTGATGGATGGGTTGAACAATTTGTATCTGAAACTGAATCGCGGGAAGGACGCCCAGCGCGTCATGCTCGAAGCGCGGAAGCTACGGGGAAAACATAATTTCCCGGAAGAGAATTTCTTGGCGGGGATGACTCAGGCGGCATCCGGCCAAAGAGTCGTGGAGGCGGCAATCAAGGCGCGTGAGGAGGCGGACGAAAGCAAGCCAGAATATTGGATGCAACGTGCCGCCTATTATCATGGACGTAAAGAACCCGACGAAGAGGAGGAGGCCCTGCGGCGAGCACTGGCACTTTACGATGTCGCCGAGCTGCCTCAGCAGGGCGGAGCATCGAATAGTTATCCTAACGTGTTTTCAAGCCTATTCCGTTTCCTCTGGGGTCAAGCGCGTGGCGATGAGGCGGTGGCGTTATTCAAGACTCATCGTGCCGCCGCGAGGTATAATGCCGGAGTTTTATCGGCAATGTATTATGATTGCGTAAATGACATCTACATTGCGAAAAATGGACATTTTTGGAAAGAGGTGGAGCCAGGTCTCGTGGAAGATTTGCGCGATGCGTATGAGAGGCTCAGGGCATTGCCGAAAGGGGAGAATCCGCATAGCAATACGTGCAGTGATGCCTATGCGCGGTTAAGCGTATATCTGCTGAGTCGCTACCCCGAACTGGCGATGCGTTCTGGCGTTCTCAATTTTGACGAAGACCCCTTTGCTTGGGATGCGCTACTGATGATAGACTTTCAGTTTGCATTCCCGCGGTGCATTGACATTCTTTTGTTCCCCGGAGGCGACAAAAAACAACCGCCTAACGAAAAGTCACTCCAGCAATTGAAAGGTTTGGCGAACCGCAGGGCACTGGACGTGAACAGGCTTTGTGAGATTAGCGGCGTATTGCGTAACGCAACCGATTATGAAACCTCGAATTGGTTTTTACAGGAGGCGGTTAAGCTTGTGAAATTTGACACGGAAAGGATTGGAATCTATGCTGGCTTAAGTGCTAATTTCCGTGCAATGGGGGATTGGCAGAACAGCGAAAAATACATTTCACTTTCTGAAAAACTGGACAATGTTCGCGTTGAAGACATTGTCAAGGCACTTCAACAGACCGCCGACCTCGCGGAGAAATCAGGTGCGCCCGAAGCCGCCTTGCGGATACGCGAACGGATCAAGAATCTGGGCGAAACCCCTTGGTGAGGCCACGCTTGAATCGAAGGGGAAACGGAAAAAATCAAGGCTCGTTTCCCGTCTCGTTTTTCGGCGCGAGGTCAGGACGGTGCTTGCGGATTTCCTCGGAGATGCCCGTTATGCCCGCGAAATGCCAGCCGTCCAGCTTGATGCGCCGCCCCGATTTCAGGGTCAGGACGACGATGCCCTTCTCATCCCACCGCTTCCAGTCGATTTCCTCGATGTCCTCATACACAATCGGCTGCGGCCCGAACCCGTTGCCGCTCAGCCCACGCTCGTCCGCGACAAACCGCTTGCTCGCCTTCAGCCCGACGAGCACGAACAGCAGCACCCCCAGTGCCGCCGCCACGGCCGCCTGTAGCCACTGTGTTTCGATGTCATGCGCCGAATAGAGCGGTTCCTCCAAGACTTTCTGAAGGTCCTTTGCCTGCCGCTCCAGCGAGGGCGTGTCGTTCGCCAATTTTTCTGAAAGCCTTAGGTCCTTGATTTTCGTGCTGAGCTTACCCGGCGCCTTGCGCCCGGCGGCCTCGGCGAAGAAACGCTCCACCGCCGGCACACCCGTGTCGTCACGTTCCAGCCATGCGGTAACGGTCATGTTCGTCGCCAGCAGCAGCGGCCGCACCTCGTCCATCCTCGCATTCGCCCGTGGCCAGCCCTTCATGCCGTCATAGATTGACCACACGCAGATGCCGAACATCATCGCCCCCACTAGAAACCTGCTCTTCGCATACTCACGATTCAACTTCGCCTCAGCCATTATCCCTCCTCCCGTCGTTTGCAAAAGACAATAGCATACCCTAACCGCCCGCCGTTGGGGAGTAAAAAATCAGGCGAATGATTGGAGGAGGGCGCGCGCCCTTGCCTCGGTGGCGGAATGGAAAACGAAAGGAACATAGGGGACGTAGGGAACCAAGGGGACATAGGGGAAAACACCTTCGTCCCCTGAGTCTCCTACGTCCCCTGTGCCCCCTCATTTCTCATTCTGCCGAAGGCAGATAGGTATCCCGCACTTCTGTTTGTTGATCGTCGCCGTCCCAGTCCCCAGCCCAATCAGACCGCCCTCGTGCGGCACCATCAGCCCCGAGTACGGCACGCTGACGGTCTTGTGCTGGAGTGCGCCCTTCGCGTTGAGGCCGTCGTAGTACAGGTTGAAATTGCCTTTGAACACGCCCGTCTTCGCGGTGTAGGAGAGCGTCGCGAGAGAGGGGTTGCGGCCGCGCACCGTCTCGTAGTCGTACTCGGCCGCGCCCTTGGGCTTCTTGGGCGCGATTCCTTTGTCGAGCGAGAGTTTCAGACCGTTGGGCGTGACGGGCAACTCCCACGGGAACGCCTCCTCCATCCAGCGGCCGCCCGTCAGGCCGTCCCATTGGAGGGCGAGCGTCCCCGCGAGCCACCCGCAATCCGCGCTGAACGCCAGCCCCGACGGCGGCGCCACCGCCGCCTTGCCGTCGCCGAAGCGGCCGCCCAGCACGTCCAGCGCATACGCGAACGGGCCGCCCTTATTCGGGTCTGCGCAGACCCAGTCCACGAGCCAGCCGTATTCCGTGTCCACGAGGACTTGTTGGGTATCGGTATCGATCCACAGCAGGCCGCCGACAAAGCCCTTCTTGGAATACAGCGGCCTGAACAGTGCGACCGCCAGCCAACCATCCTCGTTGAGGAAGTCCAGCAATTTGCCGCTGCCCGAGACCTTCGTGCCGTCCGCAAGGAGGCCCGCGTATTTGACGGAGCCGAGGTTGCCGACGGTGAGGGAGAGGTAGCCCCTCGGGAGAGACGGATAATCATCCGTCTCTACAGGGGACGGCATTTGTAGAGACGGATGATTATCCGTCTCCAACAACGCCACATTGTACACCCCCCTGAATTTGTCGAGGCGGTCCTTCGCGGTCTCGTCCTTCTTGTCCGCGAACACGGCGCGGGCGCCGTCCACGGTGAGTGTGCCACCGGCCGTCACGCCGGAGAGGGTGCCGTAGAGGCGGTCGCCCGCCAGCGTCACGTCTAGCGTCTCCGCGTTGTTCTTCGTGAAGGCCGTGAACCGCTCCAGCGCACCCGCAGGCTTGCCGGAGAAACTGACCGACGCGGCCTGCATGACGGCTTTGGCGGAGACCGTCCAGTTGGTGGTGTAAGACACGGCCTTGGTCGCCTTGTCCGTGACCTTCTTCTCCCTCATCGTCGCCTTCAGCGTCACGGTTCCGCGCACGGTGTTGTTGGTGTCGTAGAGGAAGCCGTCGTAGGCCGTCGAGATGAGCGGCGGCGCGGCATCACCCGTGCCGTCCGCGCTGCCGGAGCCGCCGCCCGCGTTCTCAGGGTCGGAGAGGTACGGCGGTATTTCCGCCCACTGCGCCGTGATTGTCACATCACCAATCGAGCCGACCGCGATGCCCGCAGCATCCCAGCCTGCGAAGGTGTAGCCTTTCACATCGGGCAACGGCGAGAATGTGATTGCATCCTCAATGGTGTAGGTCGCAGGGTTCGCGTTCACCGCGCCCTTGGTGTCGGCGTAGGTGATGGCATACGCCACGGGCATCCATACCGCCGCGAGGGTGTGGTTCGTGGAGGCCGTCACGGTTGTCGCCGCATCGACCGTTACGCCGTCGAGCGTCCACCGCTCAAACCCGTACCCCGTCTTCTCGGGAATGGGCAGCGCACCGTATGGCTGGCCGTGCGTTACGGTCATGCTGCCGGGCGAGACCGTCCCCCCGCTAGCGTCGAGCGAGATCGACAGCACGGGTTCCCGCGTGTCCACGGTGAAGGGCGCGGAATACGCCGTGTGGGTGGTGGATTCGGCGGCGGTGGGCTCAGTGGCGGCAGAGGGGAACAGGCCGACTCGTACCCCCACATTGTTGTTGGCAATCCCATAGTGGCTGCGACTGGCCGAACGGCAGCCACTCGCATGATCGTAATGACTCCCCCCGCGCAGAACACGTTCGGAGTATGATGTGCCTCCAGCGGGGTCGGTCACAGGTGATGTCCCTAAGTCCGACACATACCAGTCCCGGCACCACTCCCACACGTTCCCGTGCATATCGTAGAGCCCCCATGCGTTCGGGAGGTACATACCCACCTTCGTGTGCGGCGAATCCCCGCCCTTGCCGTCGCTTTGATTATACTTATACCGCCCCGTCTCCGCCATGTTCGGGCAGGTGTAGAGTGCGGTCAAGTTTTTGCCGCTGTTGAGCGCGGTGCCCGTCCCTGCGCGGCAGGCGTACTCCCACTGTGCCTCTGTGGGCAGGTCGAATACTTGCCCCGTCTTCGCGCGAAGCACGCCCATGAAGCTTGTGGCATCCACATTGTTGTTCATCGGTCACTGCGCCCCCAGAGTCGCGCCGCGAATCGCGCCGTAGGAAATCGTCTCCACAGGACGCGTATCGCCCTTCAAATAGGCGGGTGTCGTCCCCATCACGAGTTCCCACTGCTTCTGCGTCACTTCAAAGACCCCGAGGTAGAAGTCTTGTGTCAGCGTCACCTCGTGCGGATTTTCATCCGAATTCCGCCCAAGCTCATCGGAAAGACTGCCCATCGAAAACGTGCCGGCAGGGATTTTCCGCAGCACCAGCTTGGTCGTCTTGTGTTCGTCCACCCAGCCGCCATCTGGCTCGGCGTTGAGGGTGGTCGCAGGATAGCTCGCCGCGCCTGTGCCGCCGGAGAGGTCGAAGACAAGGTACTCCGCTGCTGGCGCGTCGGCCGTCCCGCTTACGGTGACGGCGGCAACCACGTCATCGGCGAAGTTGCCCGGCCAGTCCGCGCCAGCGTCCCATGTGATGCATTTTCCGATGCCGGGCGTGATGTCCGCGCCGATGTCGCCCGTCAGCGTCACGGCAGGAAGCTCCGCGCCCCCTGCCGTCAGGCTGACGGAGACGGTCAACGCGTCGTTCGCGTCACCCGCAAGGTCGTAACTGATGTCCACCAGCGTAGTCCCAGGGCGTTGCGCCGCAGTGACGCTCGACACTGTCGGCACGGACGGCGGCGGCTCCGGCGGCAGCGGCCCACCCGTGTGAAGCTGCCCGATCTCCTCCGGGGAGAGAGGGCGGTTATAGATGCGCACCTCGTCGAGCAGGCCGCTCCAGCTTATGCACTGGTAGGGATCCGCACTGAACGAATTGCCGACGCAGAACGCAGACGCGCTATGGACGGAGACCATGTTGTTTTTGCTGTCCTTCAATACCCCATCAATCCACAGTTGCCCGACCGATCCGTTACGGAGAAAGACGACGTGATGCCAGACGTTGTCCATGTAGTTGTATCCGTCATAAAAGCTACAGCTTGCCCCGTTCTCATTCACTCCGACCCCAATATAGCCAGGCGGTATTCCCAAGTGAGGATAACCAAGAGGGTTAAGGACAATGGACAAATCATGGTTCAACGACGACTTGTCGATAATCTTATGCCCGTACTGATAATTGCCGAGGTAACCGCCGCCGTCATGTTTGACCCAAACGCTGACGGAGTACGCGTCCCATGAGGGGAAGTCCGGCACGGTGGGGAACACGATTGAGCTGTTCGCGCCGTTGAAGGACATCGCGCCGCCCGCGAAACGCCCGGCGCTTGTCCACGCGCAGTTCGCCGCAGTGCCGTGATGTCCGTTACCGCTCGCGTCCTGCACGGTCGCGCCCGTGTCCGTCTCGAAGGGCAGGTACAGGGCCAGCCCATCCTCCTGCGCCGCCGCAAAACCGGCGAGCAGGCCCGCCAATAAAACAAGTACAATCTTCCGCATCATAATATCCTCCTCAACTGAGGAAAACAGTATATCAGGCAGAAGCAGCGCTGGCAAGGAGAAATCAGGAAAATTCCAAGATTAAATGAACTATCCCTGAAGGGTACGGCTTGAGACGAGACGATTCCTCGTCCCAGTGATTTCACCCATTTCGGGATGTTGGCCACGAAATGGCGGAGCGGCATTATCAATCCTGCTGAACACCCCCCGTGAAATCATCTGAATCACAAGCGTCAGCATCCCGCTTCACGCACAGGAACGTTGACCGAACGGAACGGGGTAACTGCGGCGCATCTGCGAACCATTCCGATTCCCTTATTCGCTGCGGTAGTAGGCGTTGATCTGTTTCTCGCAGCCGAAGGTGGCGGCGATGAGGGCGGTGCGGATCCACATGCCGTTGCGCATCTGCCGCCAGTACATGGCGCGGGGGTCGTTGTCAACGACGGTGGCGATCTCGTCGCGGCGCGGCAGGGGGTGCAGGATGACGGCGTCCTTGGGCAGGAGCGCGAGCTCGCCCGCGCCGAAGGTGAAGCGGCGGGTGTCGATGCGCGCGCTCTCGCCTTTCTCGTTGTCCCACTCGTCCTGGATGCGCGTCATATAGACCGCGTCGGACTGGCGGATGGCCTCGCGGAGGTCGTCCGTCAGGTCGAACGCGACGTTGCGCGCCCGCAGCATCTCCTGCACGTCCGCGCCGACCTGCAAGGGGCCGGGCGCGACGAAGATTTGGCGGATGCCCGGGTAGTTGAGCAGGAGGCTGGAGAGCGAGCGCACGGTGCGCCCGCGCAGCAGGTCGCCGCAGAACACGATGGTCTTGCCCGGCAGGCCGCCCGTCTTCTCGAAACTCCGCAGCAGCGTATAGACGTCGAGCAGGGCCTGCGTGGGGTGCTGGTCCTGCCCGGACCCGGCGTTGATGATGGGGATGGGGCGGTCGGAACTGGACAGCACCCACGCCATGCGCTCGGCCAGTCCCTTCTCGGGCGTGCGCATGATGATGAGGTCGTAGTAGGAACTGAACGTGCGCACGGAGTCCTCGCGCGACTCGCCCTTGAACTCGGAGGAGATGGCCGTGTCGCGCACCTCGCCCAGCGGCATCCCGAGGATCTGGCACGCGGAGGCGAACGAGAGGAACGTGCGCGAGCTCGGCTGCGAGAAGTAGAGCATGGCCCGCTTGTGCGCGAGCAGCGAGCTCAGGAACGCCGTGCCGTTGCGCGATTTCGCGATGGCGCGGATCTCGTTCGTCAGCGTGGCCAGGCGCGTCAGCAGGTCGAGCCCGAACTGCTGCGCGAACAGCGTGTGGTACGGGTTCCCGTCCGGCTGCATCAGGTACGTGATTTTCTCGTCGAGCGGCAACGCCTGATACTCGTCCCAGCCTAATGTGCAGATTCGTTTGGGCATAGTGTTATCCTGTTTCTTTAACCACAATGGACACAACAGAATGCACAATGGACACTATTCTTGTGCCTATCGTGAAACCCATTGTGTCCATTGTGGTTAAAAATCATCCTGTTGATCCTGTCAAATCACATCGCCGAGAGGTCTGCCATCGCGGACACGTACAGCGCCTTGATGGTGTGCATACGGTTCTCGGCCTCGTCGAACACTTTGGAGAAGGGCGCCTCGAAGACATCGTCCGTGACCTCCAGCGCCCCGCTCTGCGCCGTCACCGCCGTCTCGCAATCGTGGAAGGCCGGGAGGCAGTGCAGGAAAATCAAATCGCCGCCGAGGTTGCCCGTCGCCTCCATCAACGCCATGTTCACCTGATACGGCCGCAGCAGGCTCAGGCGCTGCTCCTTCTGCGCCTCCTCGCCCATGGAGACCCACACGTCCGTGTACACCACGTTCGCGCCCGCCACGCCGCGCCTCGGGTCGCTGACGATCTCGACAGCGGCCCCGTTGCGCGCAGCGACCCCGCGCGCCTCCCGCACCAGCGCGGGGTCGGGCGAGAGCGCGTCCGGCGTGCAGTTCACGAAATGCACGCCCGCCTTCGCGCACCCGAACATCAGCGAGTTCGCCACGTTGTTGCGCCCGTCGCCGACATACGCGACCTTCAGGCCCTTCAGCCGCCCGAAGCGCTCCTGGACGGTCATCAGGTCCGCCAAGATCTGCGTCGGGTGGAAGTCATCCGTCAGGCCGTTCCACACGGGCACGCCCGAGTGCGCCGCCAGCGTCTCGACGGTCGATTGCTTGAAGCCACGGAAGAGGATGCCGTCGAACAGCCGCCCCAGCACACGCGCGGTGTCCTTGACGGACTCCTTCGAGCCGAGGTGGATGTCGTGCGTGGCGAGGTACTCCGCCGTGCCGCCCTCATCGCGGATGGCCACGGAGGCCGAGTTGCGCGTCCGCGTGGAACTCTTCTCGAAAATCAGCGCCACGTGGCGGCGGCTCAGCAGGTCGCCGCGTATCCCCGCCCTGCGCCGCGCCTTCAGGTCAATCGCCAGCTGCACGAGGGCCAGCATCTCCTCGTCCGAAAAGTCCGCCAGCCTCAACAGCGAACGCCCATACAACTCCGGTCTCCAACTCAACATCGCCATCTCCTCCCGAGAAATCCAAAACAGTTAGTGTACGCCATTCCGTGCGCCAGGACAAGGGAAATCCCTCATTACGACCCCGGATGCACAAACGGCACGTCCTCCGCGCAGAGCGGGCAGACGGCGGGTTCCCAGACTTCGGGCGCCATCTGGAGCAGGGAGAACGTGGGGTAGGCGAACGAGGCTTGCCCCGCGCTGCGGTCAACCAGCACAAGCACGGCGGCGACCTCCGCGCCCGCAGCGGTCACGAGGTCGATGGTCTCCTGCACACGCCCGCCGCGCGTGATCACGTCCTCGGCGACGACGTAGCACTCGCCGGGCTTCATCGTGAAGCGGCGCATGGCGAGCGTCCCCTCCTGCTTCTCGGCGAAGATACATTTCACGTCCATCGCGCGGGCGACCTCATGCCCGACCAAGATGCCGCCGAGCGCGGGCGAAATCACGCCGTCCACGTTGCCGAGCGCGGGCAGCGCGGCGTTCATGCGCGTGACGAGTTCGTCGCAGAGCCGCCCCGCGATGCGCGGGTAGCGCAACACGTTGGCGCATTGGAAGAAGCGGTTGCTGTGCAGGCCGGAGCGGAGCTCGAAGTGCCCGCTCAACAGTGCGCCCGTCTCTTCGAGTATGTGGATGATGTCGGTCTCGTTCATGGTTCGTCTTTTCCTTTCAGTTTTTAGACAGGATTTACTGGATTGACAGGGTTTGATGGGGTGCGATTTTAGACAGGATTAACAGGATTAAACAGATTGACAGGATTTGATGGGTTGCTCTTTTAGACAGGATTATATTTGGATTGAAAAAAATCCTGCAAATCCTGTTAATCCTGTCAATCTGTTTAATCCTGTTAATCCTGTCAAAATAAACAAACATCCTGTTAATCCTGTCTAAATAAAAACAAGCCCTGTTAATCCTGTCTGATACGACCGTTGCAAATTCGGGTGCGGCGGCTCATGCGTTCGGCGCACGCGGCGGAGTGGGTGACGAGGATGAGCGTCGCGCCCTCGTCGCGGTTGAGTTGCAGGAGCAGGTCCATCAGGCTCTGCGCGGCCTCGTGGTCGAGCGCGCCCGTGGGTTCGTCGGCGAGCAGGAGGCACGGCGACATGATGAGCGCGCGGGCGATGGCGACGCGCTGCTGCTCGCCGCCCGAGAGTTGTCCGGGGAAGTGCGCGAGACGGTCTTGCAGACCGACGCGCTCCAGCAGGTGGTGCGCCCGCGCCTTGCGCTCTTCTTCGACGTGACGCGCCGCCCATGCGGGGACCAGCACGTTCTCGAGCGCGGTCAGTTGCGGCAGCAGGTGGTGCGCCTGAAACACGAACCCAATCTCGCGGTTGCGGAACTGCGCGCGCGCGGTCTCGCCGAGCGTCCCCAACTCGCGCCCATTGACGCGCACGTCGCCGCCGTCAGCGCAGTCGAGCGCACCGATGATTTGCAGGAGCGTGGTCTTGCCCGAACCCGACGGTCCCGTGACGGCAAGGGTCTCGCCCGCCGCGACGTGCAAATCCACGCCGCGCAACACTTCCGTCGGGACTCCGTTCGGGGGACGGTATGTCCGCGTCACATTCGTCAGCATCACATCTGCTCCGCCAGTCATTTCTTTTTCCTCTCTTCGTTGTATTACACAGAGTTGCACAGAGGAGACACAGAGGCACACAGAGTTTTTTTAGAATTCCTCTGTGAACCTCTGTAGTTTCTCTGTGGTTCTCTGTGTAACATGTATTCCTCTTTTCTTTAACCGCAGATGACGCAGATTTCACAGATTAAAAACCATCTGCGTAATCTGTGTAATCTGTGGTAAAAAATCATTCCGTCTCTCCCAGCACCTCGATGCAGACGACATCGCCGTCTGCGAGAAGCGCCAGTTCCCCCCAATGGACCAAGCATTTCATGTTGTCGCCGATGTTGAACGTCTGCACCTGATGGGTCTGCGTATCGAGCCGACCGAATATCCGCCCGGCAATGAACCAGATCGCGTGGTCTTTGTCGCTGAACACCATTTCGTCAATCCCGTCCTTGCCGATGGGTATCTCACCGACGCTTTTCAGTTTCCGCTCGCTTGTGTCCCACAGGGTGATGCGCCCGTCTGGCGTGCCCATCGCAACGATATCTTTATCTATGACGACAGGCGTGGCGAAGGCTTCGCCGCCCGCGATTTGCACTTTGTCGAGGCAGGTCATGGCTGTTGGGTCGAGCAACAGGAAGTTCCCGAGGTAGGTTCCTGTGACCAGAAGCCCCGAATGTTCCAGCACAACCATCGCGCCCGCCATCGGATCCTCCTGCCCGCCGGTCTCAATCGTGCCGAGCGACTGCCCCGTGTCCGCGTCCACCACATACACCACGCCGTCGCAGTTGCCGAATGTAAGGCGGCCCCGCCAAAGTGAGGGTTCACCGTCGCAACGGTTCGACGGCTCGCTCTTCCAAAGCACCTCGCCGTCGTTTTTGCGCAAGCAGAAGATGATGCTATCGCTCTGCGAAATCAGATAGAACACAGGCGTCACCCCGATCACCCCCCAGAGCGGCGCGTGCATGAACGTGCCGTCGGTCTCGCGCGTCCAGAGCGTCTTGCCGCTTTCGAGATTCAGCATACACACCGTCCCGTGCAGCGACACCGCCACGACCTCCCTGCTGCATGGCAACGCCAGAATCCCCTGCCAGTTGCAGTTTGAGAACGCGACCTGCCACCGTATGCCACCGTCGGACTCGAGCGCGGTGATGCGCCCTGAACGCTCACCCACGACCCACCCGTTATAATCGGCGTCAAGGCACTCCACCCCCGACGAGATGGGGACGCGCCACTTGACGATGCTGGTGTCACGCGGCGGTTTCTCGCGCGGTTGCGCGGGCGCGGCGGCGCGCGGGGGCGCGAACACGAGCCTCAGCGCAAACGCCGCCGCGAGGAGCAGGAGGGCGGACAACGCCCAGATTGGCAGATGGTGTTTTTTCATTTCGCAAAACTCCATCGTATGTCCACCATCCCGCTTGCCGCGCTGTTGGCGCGGCCGCGCATCAGTGCGCGTTCCACCTGCGCCGTCTCGGGCAGCGGTGGCGAGCGCAGCAGCACATGGACGACGCTACCTTCCGCATCCGTCTCGACGTAAAAGCGACATTCGCCCGAACGCCCCTTCATGGTTTTCAGAGCGTCGGCGGGGAACGTGAACCCTGCGGCAATCAGCGCGGCGGACGGGGCGGCGAACACACCCTCCTGCGGCTTCGGGGGCGGCGCCGCTTTTTGCGCGGGCGCGTAGGGCGGGACGGAAATCTCCGCGAGCGCGACGGGGAGCGCGGCGGCGGCGGGCGGCTGCCTGTCGCCAGGGACGATGGCGCTTTGCTCGAGGAACTCCGGCGCACCGAGTGCGTTACCGAAGTCCAGTGCGCTCAGGTCCAGCCCAGGGGTGTTCGGCTTCTGCGTCTGCCCAGTCATCCACGCCGCAAGCGAGCGTTTAAAGAGTTGCGCGGCGTGGTCGGGGTCGAGCGCAACATAGGCGGCGGTCGGGGCGGGGAGCGGCACAACGACATTGAGTGCCTGGCGCCGAATGGAGGCGAACGGGATTCTCGAAAAGAGCAACGCGACAATCACGAACATGGCGACCGTCTGCCACCAGTAGAGGATCGGGCGGCGCAGAAATCGCTCTTGGTATGGGCTGGCTTGACGCATGGCTAATCGGGTTTCTGCGCGACGTTGATGCGCGTGGCACCGGCTCGGCACGCGAGGTTCACAAACGCCATCACGTCGCCGTGCGGCACACGCTTGTCGGCGAGCAAGAGGATGTCGCGGTTGCGTTCGGCGCCGATGCTCTCGCTGATGCGGGCGGCGAGGTTGAGGGCCTGCTCTTCGTCGCGGATGAGATAGCGCTCGTCGTCGAAGAACACCAGCGTCTCCTCCTCCGCCAGCATCTCGCGTGACACAGAGAGCATCAGCACGGTCAGCCCGCCGGGGGCGCCTTCGAGGAAGGGCGCGGCGGGCAAATCGAAGATGACCCCCGGGGTGACGGCGATGCGGCCGTGCAGGGCGAGCAGCAGGATCACGATGATGATGACGTTGAGCCACGGCACGGCGGCGAGGACGGACTGCGTCCACACGCCCCCGAAGCGGTACACGGTCCGCTTCCGTTTGATGTATTCCTGCCAGATGGTGAACGTGTCTTTTTTCA
>WRJS01000058.1 GCA_009778475.1 Kiritimatiellota bacterium
CGCAGGCCATGGCAGCTGTCCCCGTAATGATAGCGGTTGAAGAACGGCCAGAGGATGTCGAGTTTGTAGCCGTATGTGTAGGGCTGATAAATCCAGAGGGGGAAGAGGCAGTCGAGTCTCCTGTCGTGCCAGTAGAGCGGGGCGACGTGGAAATAATCCTTGCCCCAGAACACGGGGAAGACGTGGCTGCCGTTGCCGTTGAGGCTGAAATGCGCGAGCGGCCAGAGGGCGTTGACCTCGGAGTACGGCTCGCCGGGGCGGTCGCGGTAGAGGGAGAGGAGGGGGCGGAACGCGAGGCTGGTGTCGGTGCGCTCGCCCATGGGCCAGAGGACGGAGAGCGCGGGGTCGCTGTAGTAGGCGAGCGGCCAGAGGTTGACGCGATCCTCGGGCAGGCCCTTGGTGCCCGCGTACTCGCCGCTGTAGAAGGGCGTCCCCTTCATCGCCGTGGTGGCGCAGCCGTTCGCGAGCAGGAGGGTAAGCAGGAGCAGGCCCGCGGCTTTGGGCAGGATGCCCAGAGGCTCGCGGCGCGGCGCGGGAACGTCGTCATGCGTTGTCATTGCGGCCCCCCCGAGCGCACCGCCGGGAGGGGCGCGATGAACGTGTAGGTTCCGGAACCGACTTTGAACGTCATGCGGCCGTTCATCGGCAATATGGGCTGGGCGTCGGCGATGACCCCGTGGGTGCCGGGCTCGACGGGGAGGCAGACGGTGGCGGTGGTGTTGACGGGGACCTCGACCTCCAGGCAGAACATCCCGCTGCCTTTCGTCCAGATGCTACGGATGGTGCCGTAGGGGGACTCGTGCTCGGCCTTCACCCACGCCAGCCCCTCCACAGGCTCGGGCGCGATCACAAACGATTTGAACGCGACCTCGTTCGGGTTGACGGCGCCCTGCGCGACGGGCGAGGCGTTCGCCGCCAGCCGTATGCCGCCGAGGTACTGGAACCACCACGCGGACACGTCGCCGAACATGACGTGGTTGCGCGACGCGCCCTCGCCCCAGTCCTCCCAGAACGTGGTCGCGCCCTTGCGGAGCCATGCGCCGTAGGAGGCCTTGTCGTCCTTGGTCGCCATCTCGAACGCGAGGTCGGTGCGCCCCGCGTCGCTGAGCGCGCGGAAGACGTACTTCGAGCCGAGGATGCCGAAGTCGGGGTATGCGTCGTTCGCCTCGACGGCCGCAATCAGCCTCGCCTCGGCCTGCGCGCGCGCTTCCTCCGGCACAAGCCCTTGGTGCAACGCGCAACTTTGCGCGGTCTGGCTGCCGATGGAATACACGCCGCCGCCTTTGTAGAGCGCGGTGTTGTAGGCGTCGCGGATCGCGTCGGCGAGCGCGAGATAGCGCTGCGCGTCGTCGCGCTTGCCGAGCAAGTCCGCCGTGCGCGCGACGATCAGCGCGTCGAGGTAGTAGTAGCCCGTTGACGTGACCTCGACGGGCGTTTTCGTGTCCACGGGAATCCAGTCGCTCAGCCCGTGCGAGAGGATGCCGTCCTTGGCGCGGGAGGTCATGTAGTCCACATACTTCGCCATCGCGGGGTACGCCTTCTCCAGAATCTGGATGTCGCCCTGATACACGTACAGCGTCCACGGGATCGTCACGAGCGCACTGTCCCACGCAGGCCCGTTGCCCCATGCGTAGCCCCACCCGCTCGTCGGCACGATGCCCGGCAGGTTGCCGTCGTCGCGCTGCTCGTCCATGAGGTCGCCGACCCACTTCTCATACGCGGCCGTGTTCTGGAAATTGTACATCGCCATCTCGGCCGCGAGTTGCGCGTCGCCCGTCCAGCCGTTCTTCTCGCGGTGCGGGCAGTCGGTCGGGTAGCCGTTCGCAAAGTTGCCGCGATACGACCAGTTGATGGCCTCCTGCATCTGGTTGATGAGGTCGTTGCTGCACACGAACGCGCCCGCGGGCTTGAAGTCCGTCTGCACCACGCACGCCACGACGCTCTCCGCCGTGGGCGCCTGCCGCAGCCCGCTGATCTGCGCGTACTGGAAACCGTTGTAGGTGAAGCGCGGCTCATAGACCTGCCGTGCGCTGCCGTCGCACACGAAGCGGTCCACCTGAAAACCACCGCCCGGCAGCACCGCGTACGACGCCGGGTAGCGGAAATGCGCCGCGATGTCCTTGACCTCCAACTCGCCGTCCGCCGTCACGCGCTCGCCGTAGCGCACGGTGATCACGTCGCCCGCGTTCTGGCCGCGCACCTGCACGCGGATCCACCCCGCCATGTTCTGCCCGAAGTCGATCGTCCACACGCCCGGCCGCACCTCGCGCAGGGCCTGCGGCGCAACCTCCTCCGCGACCACCGACGGCGGCATCGCCTGCGCCGCCAGCCGCCCCGCGGGCGCCGGGACGACCTCCGCCATCAGCGCGTCCCTCGCCAAGTCCGGCGCGTTCGGCGGCGGCATCCCGATGACCTCGCCCTCGCGGATGCAGTCGAACCCGAGCGGGCTCGGCACCTGCCGCCACGTCGGCCCCGAGCAGACCATCTCCTTCGTGCCGTCCGCGTACAGCAACTCAAGTTGCGCGATCATGCGCGGGAAATCACGCCACGGCGCGTTGTCGAAATTCCACACCGCCACGCTCCGCACGTCATACCACCCGTGGCCCAGCAGCACGTTCAGGCGGTTCTGCCCGCGCGCAACCTCCTTCGTCAAATCATACGTCGAATACAGCACGCGCCTGTCATAGCGCGTCGGCGCGGGGTCCAGCACCTTGCACCCGACGCGCCTGCCGTTCAGGCTCGCCTCATAGAAGCCCAGCCCCGTGATGTGGAGCGTCGCGGACTTCAGCGGCTTCGACACCGCGAACGTCTTCTCGAACGCCGGCGACGCCGTCTCCACGCGCCGCTCGATTTTCCCCCACGGCCCCGCGTCCGCCGCCGCCGCAACCTTCGCCAGCCCGCGCCACGCCACCGCCGTCGATTCCGACAACGGCCTGCCCCAATCGCTCGGCCGCTCCGACCCGACCCACACGTTCCAACTATCGTCCGTCACGACCGACGTCCCGTCCGCGAAACGCAGCGCCGCCAGCAGCCCCGTCGGCCCCTTCCGCTGGCTGACGGCCTTCGCCGTCATCACGTTCTGCCCCGGGCGGATGTGCTCCGTGACCTCCACGAAACGCATCCAGCGCGGCGCGTTCAGATGCCCCCACGTCCTCACCGCCATCTTGCCGTTGAGCCACACCTCATACTCCTCATCGCCCGTGATGGCCAGCACCACCGGCCGCCCGCCGGGGTTCTCCGGCGCGTCGAAAAATTTGCGGAAGTAGCGCGTCCCCGGCTCGGCCTCCTCCACGCTGGACGCATCCCCCGGCCAGATCCACTTCGCCCCAGCCAAATCGAAGTCCGGCCGCGTCGCCGCGTTCGCGCCGATCCACTGCGCCTTCCAGTCCTCCGGCCGCACCACGCCCATCACCCACGACCCCGCCGCGCTCCACGCCGACGGCGCGTCATCCCCCTGCGCCCACGCCCGCACCTTCCAATAGCACCGCTGCGACGACTTCAGCGCGCGCCCCTTGTACACCACGTTGAGCGACTGCGGCGACGCCACGCGCCCGCTGTTCCACAGGTTGCCGTTGCCCTTCGCCAGTTTCTCCGGCGACGACGCCACCAGCACCTGATACGCCCCCTGCCGCAGGTTGCGCTCATCCGCCTTTGCGGCCGCGAGTTTCCAACTCAGCCTCGGCGCGGCGCAATCCAGCCCCACCGGGTCAGCCAGATACTCCGCCGTCAGCGCCTCCGGCGCGCGCAACGCCGACACCCCGCTGCGCTCCATCAGCACGCATCCCGCCGCAACCGCCAACATGACACCAACCGCCATCATCCGTTTCATCGCTACCTCCCGGTTCGCCGTTTTTGGAGAAAACCAATCTATCCGTTATGAAAAATGTTTACAGTATATCAGGCGTTGATACGGAGTCAAGAGAAACATAAAAGGTCGCCATATTGCATGGCGACCACGGGAACCATAGGGCAATGAGACCCTAGTATATGAAAGGAAGACAATAGTATCACAGTGGCGTAATCCGGCGCAAGTGTTTTTTGAATACGAAACACATTTTTTTTTTGACGGGGATCGGCGAGCGGCAATCCTGAACAAAATCCTTGCCTCTCGCTAGCCCGTTATAGTACATTTGTCCCATGAATACAAATACGAGATGGATTGCGTTGGGTTGGGTTGCGCTTGTTTCGACGCTTGCGGGCGCGGAATTGCCGGTGGGGTTTCTGCTGCCGCAGGATCAGGTGGCGGCGGCGGCGGGGGAGGTGACGGCGGAGCGGTTCGCGGATGCGGACAGGGTGCTGGTGGATGATTGTGTGTGGGAGCGTTATGAGAAGGATGGCACGTCGGTGACGTGGGATGATGAGTATGTCAAAATCCTGACCGAGAAGGGGCGGCGGGAGGGGGCGCAGTTCACGATGCAGTTCTCCGCGCATTACGGCACGGCGCTTGTCTATCGCGCGGAAATCATCAAGCCGGACGGGCGCGTGGTGGCGGTCGATGTGGAGGCGTATTCGAAGGTGGCGACGGAGTCGGGGCAGATGAGCAGCAACATCTATGACCCGCAGAATAAAATCCTGTCGGTGTCGCTGCCGGGGCTGGAGGTGGGGGACGTGTGCCATGTCGTGAGTTGCCGCCGCACGGTGAAGGCGCGGGTGCCGGACACGTGGTCGGACCGGGCGTTGTTTGAGTATGACCTGCCGATCGTGAAACTGGATTACAATGTCTCCGCGCCGCCGGGGTTGCCCATCATCCGCCGTCAGTTGCGGATGCCGGTCGGTGACTCGGTGGCGTATTCGGAGGCTGCCCAGCCGGACGGGCGAACGCTCCATTCGTGGCGCGTGCGGGACGTGCCGCAGATTTTCCCGGAGCCGAACATGCCGCCGATGGCGACGCAGGTGCAGCGCATGATCGTCAGCACGATCGGCGACTGGCGGGACGTGTCGCGCTGGTACTGGAACCTCTGCCAGCCCGCGCTGGGCAAGACCGTGCCGGAGATGCAGGAGACGGTCAACGCGCTCGTCGCGGGCGCGGAGACGCGGGAGGAGAAGATCGCGCGCGTGTTCAAGTTCGTCTCGCAGGAGATCCGCTACATGGGCATCACGACGGAGGACACCGCGCCGGGCTACGAGCCGCACGAGGTCGGGGTCACGTTCAAGAACCGTTACGGCGTGTGCCGCGACAAAGCCGCCCTGCTCGCGGTCATGCTCACCATGGCGGGCGTCCAGGGCTACCCCGTGCTGATCCACGCGGGCGCGAAGATGGACCCCGACGTGCCGGTGCCGTTCTTCAACCACGCCATCACGGCGGTGGACAAGCCCGGCGGCGGCTACATCCTCATGGACCCGACGGACGAGCACACGCGCGACCTGCTCCCGTCCTACCTCGGCAACCGCAGTTACCTCGTGGCGCGCCCCGAGGGCGAGACCCTGCTCGTCTCGCCCGTCGCGCCTGCCGGCGACAATATGCTGTTCATCGTCACGAACGGCTCGCTGGGCGAGAACGGGACGCTCCTGCTCGACACGCGCATCACGTTCAACGGCATCAACGACAACGCCTACCGCGGGCATTTCCTGCGCCAGAAAGCCGACCAGCGGCGCAAGTTCTTCGAGGGGCTTTTCAAAGCCCGCCTGCCGGGCGCGGAGGTGCTGGGATGCGAAATCACGCCGAATGATTTGCAGGACACGGAAAGCCCGCTGGAGGTGTCGCTGGTCACGCGCGTGCCGGACTTCCCCGTGCGCGGCGAGGGGCTGGACACGCTCTCGCTGCCGTGGCTGGGCGTGTCGCTCGGGTACGTCAACTTCATCCTCGGCGAGACGGGTCTCGACCAGCGCCGCTACACCTTGGAGACCGGGCTGGCGTGCGGCGTCCGCGAGCAAATCCAAATCGGAATCGGCAAAGGCATGAGCGAACCGCACGTCATCCCCGAGCCCGTCAGCGTCAAGCGCACGGGGCTGGATTTCGAACTCGCGCAGTCGCTCGAAAACGAAACCCTCATCGGCACCCTCAACTACCAACTCACCCAGCCCGAGTTCTCGCCCGAAGAATACCTCGGGCTCAAACAGGCGCAGAAAGAGATCGAGGCGGCATGGCGCCGCCGCCCCCTCTTCACCGCCAAGGACACGCACGCGCCCGACCACGAGACCCTCTTCACCACCACCGACATCACCCTCCACACCCCCTCCTCCTGGACCACCACCACCTCCTGGAGCAAGCGCATCCTCACCTACGCCGGGAAAAAGAACAACGCCGAAATCAAACTCCCCTTCAACCCCGTCTGGCAAGAACTCGAACTCATCTCCGCCACCGTCTCCAACCTCAACGGCGACGCCTTCAGCGTCACCCCCCAAGAGGTCAACGTCATGGACGCCCCGTGGGCGGGCGCCGTCCCCCGCTACCCCGCCGGCAAGATCCTCATCGCCAACCTCCCCGGCGTCGAGACCGGCAGCGTCATCACCGTCACCACCCGCCTCACCCAGACGCAAGCCCCCTTCTTCAGCACCGCCCGCCAATTCGGCGGCACCGAACCCGTCCGCGCCGAGACCCTCCGCCTCACCTTCCCCCGCGGCATGACGCCCGCCACCGAAACCTACCACGGCGACGGCATCGACTTCACCGCCGCCACCAACGCCGCCACCGTCACATGGCAATGGGCGATGGCGCGCCCCCCCCTCATCCACGCCGAAGAACTCCTCCCCCCCTGGCACCTCCACCAGCCCACCGTCCTCATCTCCTGCGGCACCTGGCGCGACTTCTCCCGCACCCTCGACCGCGCCCTCACCAAAGCCGCCGCCGCCAGCCGCGACGCCGCCCGCAGACGCGCCAAGCAACTCGTCAAAGGCATCCGCGACCCCTACGCGAAAATGCGCGCCATCCGCGACGACGTGCTCACCGCCATCCGCCCCGCCGGACCCTCCTTCCTCGACTTCCCCCTCACCCTCCTCACCCCCCCCGACCAGACCCTCGCCGACCAGTACGGACACGCCGCCGACCGCGCCCTGCTGATGAGCGAAATGCTCAACGCCGCCGGGCTCGACGCGCACATCGTGTTCGCCTCCACCGACCGCACCGGCTACCCCGCCTACTCCCAGCCCCAGCGCGACACCCCCCAGCGCGGCTACTTCTCCCAGCCCCTCGTGCGCGTCCGCATCAACGGCACCGACTACTACCTCAACGAAGGCGACCAATACGACCAGCCCGGCGCCACCGCCCTCCACCGCGCCCCCCTCCTCACCCGCAACGGCAAGATCGACACCGTCACCGCCCCCGAGGAAATGCAAGACCGATCGGATAACCACACCACAATCGACCTCGACGAGCGCGGCACCGCCACCATCACCATTATAAACAGATTCCACGGCACCGCCGCCGGACGCATCCGCAAGCAATACCAAGAGATGCTCCCCGAGGACCGCCGCCGCCACCACCTCGAACTCATCTCACGCATCTCCAAATCCGCCGTCCCCGCCTCCGACCTCATCACCGACACCGACTCCTACCCCGTCACCCGCACCTACGTCGTCACCGCCCCCGACTACGCCGTCATCGAAGGCGACACCCTCACCCTGCTCATCCCCGACATCTCCTCCCCCATCTTCCCCCTGCGCGGCGACACCCGCAAGAACCCCCTCTTCCTTCCCGCCAACGACGACACCACGCAGACCTGCCTCATCCACCTCCCCCCCGGCTACACCCGCCTCCCCCTGCTCCCCGAAAGCAAGCAATGGGAACTCCCCAACGGGCTCGGCACACTCAACATCGAGTTCAGCGCCGCCGACATCGGCAGCCACCGCCGTGTCACCATCGCCCGAGAGCAACACCTCACCGCCGGCGCCGCCCCCGCGCAACTCTACCCCGCCCTGCTCGAATACAACCGCCTCATCACCCACCCCTCCACCCGCACCCTCGTCGCCGAGCGCGACCCGCATGAAGGAAATAATCATGAATAACGTTTGGGTTTCGATTCTTTCAGCCGCGATTCTGGCGACCGCCGACTTTCAAGAACGCCGCGCCATCGCACCGCTCCGCGAGGCGGCCGAGGGCGGCAACAAGAAGGCCCAGTACGAGCTGGGCGCGCGCTACCTTGCGGGCGCGGGCGTCGGGAAGGATGCCGAGAAGGGCGTCAGGTGGCTCAGGATGTCAGCCGAACAGGGCCATGCGGAGGCGCAGTACGCCCTCGCCAGACATTACGCGGGTGACGGCAACGATGGCGCGGGCGTGGCCGAGGCGATCAAGTGGTTAAAGATGTCCGCCGGGCAAGGGTACGCGACGGCGCAATGGGTGCTCGCCCGGTACTATATGGCCGGCGACGTCGTGGAAAAGAACGTCGCGGAGGCGCACAGGCTGGTCATGAGAGCCGCCGAGCAAGGCGCCGCAGAGGCGCAGTATATGCTTTGCGTACTTTATCACTCTGGCGCGGAAGGCATACCCCCTGATGCCGTGGAAGCCGCCAGGTGGGCGCGGATGGCCGCCGGGCAAGGGTACGCGCGTGCGCAATCCTTCCTTGGCGGGTGCTATTACAGCGGCGACGGCGTGGCGAAGGACATGGCCGAGGCCGCCGCGTGGTGGCGCAAGGCCGCCGAACAAGGCGACGCGGCAGCGCAACACGGGCTGGGCATCTGCTACACCAGCGGCGAGGGCGCACCGCGAGACCTCGCAGAGGCCGCCCGGCTTTTCAGGAAGGCCGCCGAACAGGGGTACACGGAGGCCCAGCACCAGATCGCCTATTTCTATTACGAGGGTCACGGCGTGGGGCAGGATGACGCGGAAGCCGTCAAGTGGTTCAGGAAAGCCGCCGAACAGGGGTTCGCCGAGTCCCAGTCCTATCTGGGCGCGTGTTACTTCAACGGCCGTGGAGTGGATCAGGATATCGCCGAGGCAATTGTATGGTTCCGGAAGTCCGCCGAGCAAGGTAACGCGACGGCGCAATTCAACCTCGGCCTGTCCTACATGAACGGTGAGGGCGTGGGGCAGGATGACGCGGAAGCCGTCAACTGGTTCAGGAAAGCTGCCGAGCAAGGGCACGCGGAGGCACAGTTCTACCTCGGCTTATGCTACTTCAACGGTTACGGCGTGGACAAGGATGCCGCCGAGGCCGCCGCGTGGTGGCGCAAGGCCGCCGAGCAAGGCCATGCGAAAGCGCAAGGAGACCTCGGGGCGTGCTACCTCATCGGCAACGGCGTGGGCAAGGATTTCGCCGAGGCGGTCGCATGGCTTCGGAAGGCCGCCGAGCAAGGGTACGCGGAGGCACAGTGTAACCTCGGCTTGTGCTGCTATTCGAGAGGCGGTGGCGTGATCAAGGATGAGGATTTTGCCGAGGCGGTTGTGTGGTTCAGGAAAGCCGCCGAGCAGGGGTTTGCAAAGGCGCAGGTATTCCTCGGCACGTGCTATTACCACGGGAAGGGCGTGAAGGCGGATGCCGCAGAGGCAACCAAGTGGTTCACAAAAGCCGCCGAGCAAGGTGATCGCGCAGCGCAGATGGCATTAGAGATTTTCCGCTAGGAAAGGTTTTTTAGGTTGCCCCCAACAGATCATCGCGACGAGTAACCTCCCGCCTCATCACCCCCCCTCCACCCGCACCACCTTGGGCTGCGTTATGGCGTGCGGCGGGTTTCCCCCCTTTCGGGGGGCGCATATAGCCGCCGCTTTTAATTGCTGCCGGGGATGGCGGTCCCCACGACGCGCACGTTGAGCTTGGCGCCGCCGACGGGCGTGAGGCGCTTGGCGAGGCCGGAGGTGACGAACATCACGGGGGACTCGGGGGTGTCGGGAATCCAGAGCGCCTCGCACCCGGTGTAGCCGCGCAGGAATTCCGCGCCGCGCTCAACGCCCAGCACAAACAGCGCGGTGGAGAGCCCGTCCGCCAGCATGGACGTGGGCGCGACAACCGTGACGCTCGCCATGCCCGAGACGGGCATCGCCGTGCGCGGGTCCATGATGTGCGCGTAGCGCACGCCGTTGATTTCGACGAAGCGCTCGTAGTTGCCGGAGGTCGCGACGGCCTCGCCGTCGGCGAGCAGGAACTGCGCCTCGCACACGTTTTTGTCGAAGGGGTTGCGGACACCCGTGCGCCAGCCGCCGCGCCCTGGCGCGGCCTCGCCCAAGGCCCGCAACTCGCCCCCGAGGTCGATGAGCAGGTTCGTGTGCCCTGCGGCCTTCAGCGCGTCCCACGCGGCATCCACCGCATACCCTTTCGCGATGGCGCCGAGGTCAAGCCTCATGTCCTGCTTCGGGAGCAGCGCGGTGGGCGGCGAGGCGGCCGCGTCGAGGGCGACGTGCCGCCAATCCGCGAGCGCGATTGCCGCGTCGCGCGTCGCCGCGTCGGGCGGCGCGAGGGCGGTCGCCGCGCCGTTGAAACCCCACGCCCGCATGATGGGGCTGACCAGCGGGTTGAACGCGCCGCCGCTCGCGTCGCACAGCTCCAGCGCGGCGGCCAGCACCGTCGCGGTCTCGGGCGACACCGCCGTCGCCGCGCCTGTCCCGGCGGCCTTGTTCACGGCCGAGAGCTCGCTGTCGGTGCGCCATGTGGAGAGCGCCGCGTCCATACGCGCGAAGACCTCCCGCGCCGTGTCGCGCGCGTCCTGCGCGGCCCGCGCGTCCGCGCACTGCACCGCCGCGACCGTCCCCATCACCACCCACTGGACGCGCGTCAGACGCGCCTCCTTCCTGCACCCCTGCGCCAGCACCGCGCCCGCCAGCAGCAAGAGCCTCGCAATCCGTAATGTGTTCATCCGTCCATCATACCTGAGCGGGCGCCGCCGGGGCAACCAAAATTTTGCGCGGTTTTGCATTGTGCCGGGGCGGATAAAAGGATATGTTGTATGGACACAAATGAAAACGGGGTGAGTATGGACGCGGAGCATTTTTCGGTTGCAGAGGCGCTGGAGAGAATCCAGGGCGCGGTTGCGCAGGCCTGCGCGAAAGCCGGGCGGAGCGTGGGCGAGGTGACGATCATCGGGGTGACGAAGACCCACGGGCCGGAGGTCGTGCGCGAGGCCGTGGAGGCGGGCCTGCGCGTGTTCGGCGAGAACAAGGTGCAGGAGGCCGCCGCGAAAATCCCCGGATGCGTCGGCGGTCCGGAGTGGCATCTCATCGGGCATTTGCAGCGCAACAAGGTGCGCCACGCGCTCGCGCTCTTCCCGGTGATCCACTCCCTCGACTCCCTGCGGCTCGCGGAGCAGATGGAGCGCGTCGCGGAGGAGGACGGCCACCGCCCGCGGGTGCTGCTGGAGATCAACGTCTCGGGCGAGGCGAGCAAGGACGGCCTGCACCCCGAGCGCGCGCCCGAGGTGATCGACTACCTGATGGCCAGCCGCAACCTGACGTGGACGGGCCTGATGACGCTCGCGCCGTTCTGCCCCGACCCCGAGCAGGCGCGCCCCGTGTTCGCGCGGCTGCGGGAACTGCGCGACCGCTGGGAGCGCGAGTACGGCGTGGGCCTGCCTGACCTCTCCATGGGCATGAGCAACGACTACCCCATCGCCGTCGAGGAAGGCGCGACATGGCTCCGCCTCGGCACCGCGCTCTTCGGGAACCGACCCAAGTGGCGGCCCATGGCTGTGGATGAGGAATGAGGACTGTCGCGCTCGGCGACGGGGGTGCGGGCGGAGAGGCGGGTGATGAGGCGGTTTATTCGAGCGCGGAAATTGTGAATTATCAATTATACATTATGCATTGACACAAGGCCGAAAGCCCCTGGAGAATATCCAATATCCAACACGGAACATTCAACGTCCAAGTGAAATGCGCTTCGGTTTTGTGTCCCAATTGGAGGGCGAGCGTCCCCGCGAGCCGTGAAGGCTGAACGCCCTAGGGAACATCCAATATCCAACACAGGGGACCCCGTTGGCGCGACCGCGGCCAATGGGGCATGAGAATATTCAACGTCCAAGTTAAATGCGCTCTGGCGGGCGGGTATGCCAAATTAAACGGCTCTGTCCGCCCTCGTATTTTCCGCTTGACCGTGTCCGCGCTCGTCCCGTATCATGGTGAACATGAAAAAATTATGTTTGATGTTTTTGCTTGTGGCGGCGGCGGCGGCGGCTGTTCCCGTGGCGTATCGGCTGCCGGAGTCGGCGGGGGGGGAGAGGACGTGGCTGGTGTCGCTGGCGGTCGTGGACGCGCAGAACCCGGACTGGATCATCAGCACGTTCGTGGCGGGTAAGCCGGTGACGGTGTCGCCGGGCAAGAATACGTTCGCGGAGGAGTGGGACGGGCTGGATGAGAATTTCATGCCGGTGCCGCCGGGCGTTTATGGGGTGAAGGGTATCTGTGCCCCTGCGGAGAAGTGGGAGGTGGACGGGCAGTATCATGCGGTCACCGCGTCGTGGCACAGCGGGGTGGGGTCGTTCCTGCCAGCCAAGGGGACGCCGGAATTGTGGAAAATCCCGATGGCGTTCCACGGCGACCCGGTGAACTCGCCGATGCGGGACGTGGACGTGACGCCGGAGGGCGTGGCGGTGTTTTATTACCAGTATCTGGAGAACGGCAAGAACACGCCGATGTTCGACCTGTCCAAGCCGCTGGGGACGGCGCAGTTCTTGCGCGCGCACAACTCGGGCGGCGCGGGCGGGGGGCCGTGCGCGGCGACGGACGGGGAGACGGTGTGGGCGTGCAGCACGGATGGCGCGCCGTGGTTCGTGTATCGCGCGGACGGGAAGCCGTTCGGCAAGGATCACGCGCAGTACCGCCGTGACGTGTACCAGCCGGAGGGCGTGGTGGCGTCGATGGCGGCGTGGCGCGACCCGCAGTCGGGCAAGTCGTTCGTGTATGTGCTGGAGACGGAGAAAATCGTCACGGAGAAATTGCCCAACGGGCGCGAGCGTCACGTCGGGAGCAAAACGGAGCGCGTCGATCAGATCACGGTGCTGGCGGGCGAGGACGGGACGGTCTTGCGCAGGCTTCTTGTGCCGCCCTATGCGGTGAGCGTCGTGGCGCGGAACGGGCGGCTGTATGTGCTAGCCAAGCATTACACATGGGATGTCTATGACGTACCCATCGCGGATGAGTTTCGGCTTCCCGAGACATATCACGTAGGTCACGAGCACATTGAAAACGTGGATGGGACAGGGGGAGGGATTAGTTGGATTTGGAAACAGGCGCTTTTCTCTCTCCCGCTCGGCGCGGAGCCTTGCGACTTGGAGGTGGACGCGGAGGGGCGTTTCTATGTCAGCTTCCCGAAGGAGAACAAGGTGCGGCAGTACGACGGCAAGGGCAAGGTGCTGCGGAGCTTCGGGAGGCGCGCGGGGCAGCCGCCGGGGGGGTATGACAAGGAGACGATGATGGCGCCGTCGAAGCTGGGGGTGTGGAAGGATGCGTCGGGCGTGACCCGCCTTATCGTCGTGGAGAACGACGGGCCGAACCGCGCGTCGGAGTGGAACGCGGAGACGGGCGCGTTCATCCGCGAGTACACGACGTATCAGACGAAGGCGAACAACGGCTACGCGCCCGACCCCGCAGACCCGAGCCTCGTGTACCTGCCGGGCCACGGGGGCTGGATGGTGCGCTGGAAAATCGATTACGCGAAGGGGTCGTGGGCGGTGGACGCGGTGTGGCCGGGCGTGGAGGCGGGCCAGCGTTCGGGGCTGGACAAGCCCGTGGCGGTGCGCGTCGGCAAACGCCTGTACCTCGCGAGCGAGCAGAACACGACGGTGTACCGCATGAGCGACGACGGCAAGCGCCTCGTGCGCTCCGCAGGTATCGTGCGGCGCGGGGAGGGCAAGGAGCAGAAGGCGTTCTTCTGGAACGACGCGAACGGCAACGGCGAAATCGACGACGAGGAGCTGCGCCCCTGCGAGCTCCCGCAGCCGGGGTGGGTGCTGACCTACCACGGGCAGAAGTGGCTCGGCGGCCTCACCTACATCGCCGCCGGGCAGCACGGCAAGGACGTGTGGAGCATGAGCCCCTCGGGCTTCGACGCGCACGGCAACCCCGTGTTCACCGAATGGCGCAAGGTGCTGACCGACCCCGTGTTCGAGGCCATCGGGCGCGGCAGCCCCGGCGCGCTCTTCGGCGGCAACGAGCTCGCCAGCGCGTACGACAGCGACTGGGCGCAGGTCAACCGCGCCGACGGCGGCGACCTCTACGTCCAGGCGCGCGGCGGCAAGAGCTTCAACGCCAACGAGGGCGCACAGTACAAGCTCACCCGCTACGCCCCCGACGGCGCGGGCGGCTACGCCATGCGCTGGCGCGTCGGCCGCGCCCAGAGCGTCGGCGGCCGCGCCCCCAGCCACCTCTGCGGCGCGATGCGCGTGTTCCCCGCCCACAACGGCATCGTCAGCGTCATCGACCAGTCCCGCAGCGGCGTCGTGCTCTACACCGACGACGGCATCTACCTCGACACCCTCTTCCCCCCCGGCGAGACCCGCGAAGAGATCGGCGTGTACCGCCAGCCCGGCGAGTTCTTCGCCGGCACCATCTACCCCAACCCCGCCAACGGCCGCCTCTACTACGCCGCCGGCAAATACACCCCCTTCCTCTACGAGCTCAACGGCTGGACCCTCACGCACAACCCCGCGCGCAAGCTCGAAGGCCTCCCCCCCCGCATCGACCTGCGCGCCCGCGACATCGCCCCGCCCCCCGAGACCGCCCTCACCGTGCGCGGCGGCTCCGGCCGCGCCCGCCTCGCCACCTTCACCCCCGCCATCGGCGGCGCCGCCCTCGACGGCACCATGGACGGCTGGGACAGCGCCCGCCCCGTCACCTACGCCTCCGGCAACGGCAAGTCCATCGAAGTCCGCTGCCTCTACACCCCCGACGCCCTCCTCCTCCGCTACGCCGTCCGCCTCGGCGGCGACTTCATCCCCCGCCCCACGCCCCCCCCCGAACGCATCTTCACCCACGACCAGCAGGCCGACACCCTCGGCTTCTATCTCCAGGGCGACCCCGACGCCCCCCCCGCCCGCGACCCCAACGGCCGCCCCGGCGACGTCCGCGTCACCCTCGGCCTCTTCGAGAAAGACGGCCGCCTCACCCCCCTCGCCGTCGGCTTCCACCCCGCATGGGCGCGCGGCAACCCCCGCCCCCAGACCTACCGCACCCCCGTCGGCTCCGTCACCTTCCAGCACGTCGCCGAGATCGACGGCGCCACCCTCGGCCACGCCCTCCACGACGACCGCCAAGGCTTCACCCTCGCCGCCCGCATCCCCCGCGCCGCCCTCCCCGCCGTCACCCAGCCCTTCAGCCCCGCCACCGCCACCATGGTCAACTTCGACGCCAACCTCGGCGGCCACCACCGCTTCTGGTGGGCCAACAGCGACGGCACCGCCAGCACCGAGACCTACGACGAGCCCAGCGAAGCCCGCCTCTGCCCCGGTAGCTGGGCCCCCGCCCGCTTCGAAGGGCTAGGGCAAGGCGTCACCGCCCGCAACTGGCTCATCGCCGGCCCCTTCGGCGGCCCCGGCGCAGAAAAGTTCTCATGGAACCCCCAAGGCGAAGCCAAGGCCCAGGCCGAGGCCTTCTACGAAGCCGCCGCCTACCCCCCCGACGGCGGCGCAATCGACTTCACCGCCACCTTCAGCGGCCCGATGACCGAAGGCTGGTGGGGCAAGCCCGCCCCCTTCGGCTGGAAGCCCGCCCGCATCGACGACCTCGACACCCGCGTCGCCCAAGGCGGCAGCGGCGCCCAGGTCTGGTACGGCGCGACATGGGTGCACGCCCCCCGCGACCTAGAGGTGCAGGCCGAATTCCTCTCCCACGCCCAGACCTTCCTCCGCTGGCGGTGGGGCAGCGAAAGCGTCCCCCTCAAGCCCGCCGACTACGCCCCCTCCCCCGCCGGCCCCCAGGCCCGCGCCGCCACCCGCCCCATGACCCTGAGGCAAGGCTGGAACCAGATCCTCTGGCGCGGCTACTGCGTCGGCTACGCCCCCTTCCGCGCCGGCCTCACCCTCCACGCCGACGAAGCCACCCTCTGGCAGCTCAAACTCTCCGCCACCCCGCCCGGCGCGGGGAAGTAGACGCGGCGGCTTACAACGCCGCCGCGCCGTGCGACACGATCCCGACGGATTGAAAGGCATTATGATGACAAAACGTTTCACGCAAACCATGTTGCGGGCTGTGCTGCCGCTGATGCTGCTGGCGACTCAAGGGTGCCTTGTCCCCATCCCGTCCAAAGTGCTGCATGCCTACGGGGTGAGGGGGAGGGTGCTCGATGAAAACGGGTGTCCGATACCCCATGCCATGATCCTCGCGGAGACCGAGCAGAGCGCCAAGCAAAAGCGGCAAGCCGTCACTGGCCCCGACGGCTGTTTCGAGATAAAGCCGGTGAAGCGCTGGCATGGCGCTGTTTGCCTTGCGCCGCCTTCGATGATCTATCTGTTCCCAACTTTTCATCCCTCCTTCGCGCCTTGCGAAGAGATTTCCATTACCGCTGGCGGCTATCCCGAACAGAGCTTTACGCTCGACCCATTCGAGTGGAGAGCGCCGAAAGGCAGGTGTGAGGGTGATTACCTGATTGCGGATAAAATCATGCTCTTTCATCAAACCACCTCAAACTACCTTGCGACCGTGATGCGTGATTTTGACAATGACCAACAAGGCATCGCGTCTATTCTCTTGTGCGAGTGGAATAAAAATGGATGGCTGAGACCCATTTGCTCGACGACGGACACAAACCTGATTGCGATTATCCTCGATGAGCTGGCAATGCCAGCCGAGATGGCGGCGAGACCATCCGCAAAAACGCCCGACGAGGACATCTTGTGCTACATGGCGTTTCTCGACGCATCTTCAAACGTCATCCGCACAGGACACATCATCCATTACGACGGCACCATTAAAAACAGCCTTCTGGAGCCCGTTGTGAAAACCAGAACCACGCTCATCCCCTACAGTCCAGATACCACATGGCGCATCAGAAGCACGGCCATCTCGCGCCTCGCCTATGATGTGATAAAAAAAACCAGAAAGAAGCCGGAAATCCACCCGTGGAAACTGGAAGAAGAATGAGGGCATAGAACCATGCCGATTTACGAATACACCTGCAAAGACTGCAACGCCGTATTCGAGTACCTCGCGCGGCTACTGCGTCGGCTACGCCCCCTTCCGCGACGGCCTCACCCTCCACGCCGACGAAGCCACCCTCTGGCAGCTCAAACTCTCCGCCACCCCGCCCGGGGAATTAGGAATGAGGTGAAGTGTTTTCCAGCTTGAAATCCATGAATGGTTTGTGTAAATTATATCAATTAATCGCATACGATTTCGTGTAGGGATAAGAACGATGAACGACGGGGTTAATGCAGACGGATCAATGGATTTTTAACATGGGCAACATCATCGCCAGTTTGGAGAAGGAGACGGGAAGGGCGTGTTTCAACACATTCCGCCGTTGCCTTGACCATGATTGGTTTGCCCCGAGGACAAGGAAGTGAAGGTTCGCGCAATTCGCAAATTTGGGACGTATGTGGCATGAACTTTAATGATATTCTTACGAGATACCGTGCTTGTTCGTTTTCAGAGCATGACAAGGGCACCCGCTTTGAGCGTCTGATGAAGGCGTATTTGCAGACTGACCCCAAATATGCCGCGCGGTTCAAAAAAATATGGCTGTGGAATGAATTTTTTGCCAAGGACGATTTGGGCGGACATGACACGGGTATTGACCTTGTGTGCCAAACGGTTGAAGGTGATTTTTGGGCGGTGCAATGCAAGTGTTTTCAAGAGGACACCTATATTGACAAACCTGCGGTTGACACGTTCCTGTCCACGTCGAGCCGAAAATTTACTGACGAAAATGTGCAAACAGTCCGTTTTGCCCATCGCCTCTGGATTTCCACCACAAACAAATGGAGCGCAAACGCGGAAGGGGCAATCCAAAACCAGCACCCGCCCGTAACCCGCATCAGCCTGTACGATTTGCAAAATGCCCCCGTGGATTGGGAGAAGTTGGACAATGGCATCCACGGCAAGGCAGCCCGGGACGCGAAAAAGACTTTGCGTCCGCACCAAGCCAAGGCGGTAAAAGACACGCACGATTATTTCAGGGAGAACGACAGGGGCAAGTTGATTATGGCGTGCGGCACGGGAAAAACGCTTGCCGCCCTGCACATCGCCGAAACCGAAACCCAAGGAAAGGGCTTGGTACTGTTCCTTGTGCCGTCAATCGCGCTGTTGGGACAAACGCTGAATGAATGGTATGCAAACGCCAAAGAGCCGATCAACGCCATTTGCATTTGTTCTGACCCCGAAGTCTCCAAAAGTCGCAAGAAAAATGAAGATATGGACTCCACCTCGGTGGTGGATCTGGCGTTGCCCGCAAGCACCGATGTGCATGAAATTGTACGACAGTTCAAGGTGTTTCAATCACAAAAAGAGACGGGCGGACTCACCGTCGTATTTTCCACCTACCAATCCATTGCCGTCATTGCAAAAGCGCAGAAAATGTTATTGGGGAATGGGGAATGGAGAACAGGGAATGAGGGACAAGGAAATGATAAAAACAAGTGTACAGTCATTCAAGGATTTGACGGTTTGGCAGGAGGCAATGACCTTAGTGGAGATGGTTTATTCGGAAACGAAAAACTACCCGAAGGAAGAAATTTTCGGATTAACCAATCAGACTCGACGGGCAGCAGTGTCCATACCGGCAAACATAGCGGAGGGGAATGGGCGGAAAAGTCGGGCGGAGTACCTGAATTATCTGGCAATAGCCAACGGCTCGCTAGCGGAATTGGAAACACACTTGTTGATAGCCGTCAGGATAACGTATCTAAACAAACAGAAGATGGACATTCTCCAAAATCAACTCCATTCGGTGGGACGCCTATTGACGGCATTGCGGAAATCACTTGCCCCTCCTCCCCAACCGCCAGTCCCCAATCCCCGTTCCCCATCTTCGACTTGATCATCTGCGATGAAGCCCACCGCACCACGGGCGTCACCCTTTCCGGCGAGAATGAATCGGCGTTCGTGAAGGTCCACGACAACGCCTTCCTTCACGCCAAAAAACGCCTGTACATGACCGCCACGCCACGGCTCTACAGCGACGACACAAAGTCGAAAGCCGCGCAAGCCGATGCCGTCCTCTGCTCGATGGATGATGAAAAAATGTACGGCGGCGAAATTTACCGCATCGGTTTTGGCGAAGCGGTCGAGAAAGATTTGCTGACCGATTACAAGGTGCTCATCCTTACGCTCAATCAAAACGATGTTCCGCCCGCCGTGCAAAAAATGATTGCCGACAAGGAAAGCGAAATCAACGCCGACGACGCCTCCAAACTGATCGGGTGCGTCAACGCGCTTTCAAAAAATGTCTTGGGCGATGAAGGCTCCATCAAGGCGACCGACCCCGAACCGATGCGCCGCGCCGTCGCCTTTTGCCAAAACATCGCCGCCAGCAAAAAAATCACATCCGCCTTCAACACCGCCGCCGAAAGTTACCTCCAAGAACTTCCGCAAGAGAAACGGAAAACCACCCAGCACATTTCTTCAAAGCACATTGACGGGACGATGAACGCAAGCCAACGAAATGAATTGATGTCGTGGCTCAAGGACGACCCCGACGATGGCGAATGCCGCGTGCTGACCAATGTGCGATGCCTGAGCGAGGGCGTGGACGTGCCGAGCCTTGACGCCGTGATGTTTCTCTCCGCGCGCAATTCACAAGTGGACGTGGTGCAGTCCGTCGGGCGCGTGATGCGAAAAGCGCCGGGTAAAAAATACGGCTATATCATCATCCCCGTGGTCGTCCCCGCCGACGTGGAGGCGGACAAGGCGCTGGACGACAACGAACGGTACAAAGTGGTGTGGACGGTCTTGAACGCGCTCCGTGCGCACGACGACCGTTTCAACGCGACCATCAATAAAATCGAACTCAACCGCAACAAACCGCAAAACATCCTTGTGGGGCATCCTGATGTTTCGTTCGATGAAAACGGAAACCCCGTTGTTCACCAAAACACCGCCGATGGCACGCAGCCCGCAAACGAGATTGCCCGCCAACTCGCCCTGCAATTCGAGCAACTGCAAAATGTGGTGTTCGCCCGCATGGTGCAAAAAGTGGGAAGCAAGCGTTATTGGGAACAATGGGCAAAGTCGGTTGCCGAAATCGCCGAGCGGCAAATCGAGCGCATCAAATATATGGTGGGATACGGAGAACAGGGTACGGGGAATGGGGAACAGGGTGTGGAAAAAATCAACCCCCAACCCCATTCCCCAAACACCATTCCCCATTCCCCAATGAAGACCGCTTTCGAGCAATTTTTGACAGGACTTCAAAAGAACATCAACCCAAGCATTGCCGCGACCGATGCCATCGAAATGTTGTCGCAGCACATCATTACAAAACCCGTTTTCGAGGCGTTGTTCGAAGATTATTCATTTGTCAAAAACAACCCGATTTCCATTTCAATGCAAAAAATGCTTGACCTGCTGGAGGCAAGCGCCATTGAAAAGGAAACTGAAGCGTTGCAAAAATTTTACGATTTTGTAAAAACCAACGTCAAATTTGACAATGCCGCAGCCAAACAGACCGTCATATTACGGTTGTACGATAATTTTTTCAAAATCGCCTTCCCGAAGATGGTCGAGCGACTGGGCATCGTGTACACACCCGTCGAGGTCGTTGACTTCATCGTCCATTCCGTCAACGATGTGCTGAAACAAGAATTTGGCAGAACCATCAGCGACCCTAATGTCAATGTCCTCGACCCCTTCACGGGCACGGGGACGTTCATCACGCGCCTGATACAGAGCGGATTAATCAACACAAAGGATTTGAAACGCAAATACAGCCACGAACTCTTTGCCAATGAAATTGTATTGCTTGCCTACTACATTGCGGCGGTGAACATCGAAAACGCCTACCATGACATGGTGCAATCCGAAACATATCACCCCTTCGACGGTATATGCCTCACCGACACCTTCCAACTCGGGGAGACGGATGACGTTGGAGATTTTTATTCCAAAATGTTCCCGCAAAATTCCGCACGTGTGCAACGGCAAAAAAACACGCCCATCACCGTCATCATGGGCAACCCGCCATATTCCATCGGGCAAAAGTCCGCAAACGACAACGTCCAAAATCAATCTTATCCAAATTTAGAGACGAAGATTGCAAAAACTTATGTAGAAAAAAGTAACGCAATTTTAAGCAATTCGATGTATGATAGTTATATTAAAGCATTTCGTTGGAGTACCGATCGCTTAAAAAATAATGAAGGTATTATTGCTTTTGTTTCCAACGGTGCATGGATTGACGGAAATGCTTCAGACGGTTTTCGCAAATGCCTCGAAAAGGAATTTTCTGCAATCTATGTATTCAATCTTCGCGGGAATTGCAGAACACAAGGAGAATTAAGAAAAAGGGAAGCAGGTAACGTTTTTGGGCTGGGTAGCCGCACACCGATTGCAATAACGCTTTTGGTGAAAAAGCAAAATCATAACCAAAGCAAAGCCAAAATTCATTATTGTGACATAGGCGATTATTTGACCCGCGAACAAAAATTGGAAATAGTAAAGAAATATAGGACAATCAGCAACATGGAGTTATCGGAACTTATTCCCAATGAACACGGCGACTGGCTCAATCAACGCAATGATACTTTTTCCACATATATCGAAATAGGTAATAAGAGAGAAAAAAGCAATAATACTTTTTTTGAGCCTTTGTATTCAAACGGTGTAAAAACACAACGAGACGCTTGGTGCTATAATAGTTCACTTGAGAAAGTTAAATCAAATATGATAAATATGATAAACTTTTACAATGAACAAACAGAAAAATATGAAAAAGAATGTAGAAACAATCTTAAAGTAAAAATAGATGAAATAGTTGATACCGACGAGAAAAAAATAAGTTGGTCAAGAGGGCTAAAAGAAGAATTACAAAGAAAGAACAAACATTTATTTTCAGAATGCCCGATAGTAACGGGATATTATAGACCATTTTTCAAACAAAACTTATATTTATCAAAAGTATTTAATGAGTTAATATCCTTGATGCCCAAAATATTTCCAAATCAGAAATTAAAAAATTTGACAATCTGTATACCAAGCGCAGGAGATACAAAAGATTTTTCTGTCATAATAACTGATTGTTATCCAGACTATGGATTATTGGGTGGGGCTCAATGTTTCCCCCTCTATTATTACGAAGAGAACAAAGACCCACAAGCAACCCTTTTTGACGCGGCGAACGAAGAACAATACATTCGCCGTGACGCCATCAGTGATTTCATCTTAAAACGATGCAAAACACAGTACGGGAAGAACGTTACGAAGGAAGATATTTTTTACTATGTGTATGGCTTTTTACATAGTCCCACATATCGTAAAACTTTTGCAAGCGACTTGAAAAAGATGTTGCCGCGCTTGCCGTTGGTGGACGACGTACGGGACTTCTGGGCATTCAGCAAGGCGGGCAGGGCGTTGGCGGAGTTGCACCTGAACTATGAAAATGTGCGAAAGTGTCCTGGTGTTATTGAATACAACACACTCAGCGTCAGCGGTTCATTGAAACAGGCAAACGCCAAAGAGGTGAAATATTTTGACTACCGTGTCGAAAAAATGCGCTTCCCTAAGAAAGACCAAAAAGACACGATTATTTATAATTCCCAAATCACGCTCAAAAGAATACCGGCGGCAGCCTACGACTACATCGTCAACGGGAAGTCCGCCATCGAATGGGTCATGGAGCGTTACCAAGTCACCACCCACAAAGAAAGCGGCATCGTCAACGACCCCAACCTCTACGCCGAGGAACACGCCCAACCCCGCTACATCCTCGACCTCCTCCACTCCGTCATCAACCTCAGCGTGGAAACCATGAAGATTGTGGAATCACTGCCCAAATGGGAAGGAGAACAACCCAAATGACAGGTCGAAAATACCGTCGTTGGCATGAAAGAAAACGTTACCGTCGCTTCATGCGAAAGCAAATGCGCCAAATGCGACGAAAACCACGGGATCCAAAGTGCAACAGGACGCACAACAGAAAATACAAGACGAGGCGGCGAATCAGCATCAAAAAAGTGATGTCCTCTTTTACGCTAAGACAGGATGAAAAGGTTGTCGCACATTTCTTAAACAAGACGGACGAACGTTACCTGCGGAAATCTCATCGAGGAGGTCTCGTCATCGTTCTGCCTGAAGTTTTCGATTTAGAAGAGAATTACAATCACTCAGCCTTGGTCTTTCAAGTCTTTC
>WRJS01000059.1 GCA_009778475.1 Kiritimatiellota bacterium
GCAATGTGCCTAACGGCTCGCGAGGACGCTCGCCCTCCATCGTGCCCAACGGCTCGCGGGGACGCTCGCCCTCCATCGTGAAATCTGTATTCTATGAAAACGCCGAAGGCGTGTAACGTGAGTAACCGCCGGTGGAGCGAGCGTATGCGGGCGGAACCGGCGGACGGCACGGCAATCGCCGTCAGCCCCAGCAGGGGCTGAACAAGGCACATCATTCAGCCCTTGCAGGGCTGGGTTTTTTGACTGCCCCCTGCCGCCGGTTCCGCTTACGCTCCACCGACGGTTACTCATGTTCAGCACCTGCGGCGCTATGTGACAACATCAATTTAAAGACTCGATCGATTGCCGTCGGCTTCGGGCATCCCGCGAGAAGACCCTGCGCCGTTCATCGCCTCAATATCTTTCTTCAGGCGTTCGCCGAGAATCTTGCTGCCGCGCGTGTTGAGGTGGTTGCCGTCGTAATAGTGCTCGTCGGCGAGGGGGGCGTCGCGGTAGTCGAGGCAGATGCCGCCTTCGGCGAGGATGAACGCCACCACCTCGTCGTAGCGCGCGCGCACGTCGTGCGGCACGCCCGCGAGGTAGGCGGCGTGGCAGGGCATCTGCACGAACACCATCTCCGCGCCGGCCGCCCTGCACACCTGGATCTGCTCGAGGATAACCCGCTCGTGCACTGCGTCCTTGGTGCGGTACACGGGATCCTTGCGCCCGTAGTGCCGCTCGATCTCCGCCGCGACGAACGGCACGCCGGGCTTGGAGATGAAGAGCGAGTCGTCCTGGTCCAGGAAGCCCGAGATGTAGTCGCCCTTCCCTTTCCGCGCCTTGAGCGCGACGCGCGTGTTCAGCACCATGTTGTACGCGCCCGTCAGCAGGTCTTTCATGCGCGCGGCCAGCGTGTCCTCGGGCGCGAACAGCGTCCACATCTCCGACGACGTGACCATCAGCGGGAAGAAGCGCACGCGGTTGTACGGGTACGAGCCGGGGGCGTCGCCCGTGTTGCAGAAGGCGGCCGGGGCGTGCGGCCCGAGGCCCGTCACGACGGCCGCGGGCCGCCCCTTGCCCATCCTCAGCGCGTGGCGCGTCTTAATCAGCGACACATAGTGCGGCTCGCTGTACACGGCGAGGTTCACCGCGTCGGGGAAGAAGGAGCGGTGGATGTTGTACACGACCTGCGAGTCGCCCACGAACAGGACATCCGTCTGCGCGGGCAGCGTGAACATCCGCGCGAAGTAACGCGCATGCACTACGGCGCTCACCGCGACCAGCGCGATGACCGGCAGCCCCACGAAAAGAAAGACGTTGCGTAAGAAGCGTTTCATACTCTCAGAATTGGAAATAGATGAAGGTCTGCTGCGCCCCGCAGTGTTTGGCGATGACATACACGATGCCCCAATAGACGGCCAGCCGCGCCCACCGCCAGCGGGGCAGCCGCGCGAGGCCGTGCTGCTCCCTGCGGTTCACCCACTCCACGCACAGCAGGGCCGCCACGAACGCGGCGGTCGCCCCGAATTCGCGGCACGCCTCCGGAAGCGCAAACGCGAAGCCGCCCGCAAACGTGAACATCTGCTTGAGCCACCGGCAGGTCTCCGTGATGCTGGATGCCCTGAAAACGGGCCAGCTCAGCATCAGCAGCATGGCGGTCGAAAGCATCTGCAGCACCTCTTTCGGGGACGGCAGGAAACGGTCAGCCGCCACAATCTCCTTGTGCTTGCGGTGCGCGCCCATCAGCATGAACGGCAGGAAAAAGACGCCCTGCACAAGGCCGAAAACGATGTACGTCCAGTTCGCGCCGTGCCACAGGCCGCTGAACAGGAAAACGACGAACGTGTTGCGCACCTGCTTCCAGCGCGGCACGCGGTTGCCCCCCAGCGGGATGTACAGGTAATCGCGGAACCACGTCATCAGCGACATGTGCCACCGCTGCCAGAACTCCGCGATGTTGCGCGAGAAATACGGGTAGGCGAAGTTGCGCCTCAGGTGAATGCCGAACAGGCGCGAGCACCCGATGGCGATGTCCGAATACCCCGAGAAATCACCGTACACCTGAAACGCGAAACACGACATCCCCAGCCACTTCGCCAGACCGGGCGCCGCGACGTCATCCGCCACCAGCGCCTGCACCATCACCGCACAATTGTCCGCGATGACCATCTTCTTGAAGAACCCCCACAGCATCTGGCGGCAACCGTCCACCGCCTTTGCGTAATCGAACGTGCGGCGCGTGAGGAACTGCGGCAGCAGGTTCATCGCCCGCTCGATCGGCCCGGCAACCAGCTGCGGGAAGAAGCTGACATACGCGGCGAACGCCACAAGGTCCCGCGTCGGGCTCAACTGCTTGCGGTACACGTCAATCGTGTAGCTCAGCGTCTGGAACGTGTAGAAGCTGATGCCGACCGGCAAGATGATTTTCAGCGTGACGGGATGCGCCTGAACCCCCAGCGCGTTGAGCAGCGCGATGGCCTCCTGGGCAAAGAAATTGAAATACTTGAAGACCCCCAGCAGCCCGAGGTTCAGCACGAAGCTCAGCACCATCCGCGCCTTCCGCCCACGCGCCCAACGCGCATCCGCCAACGCCAGCGCCCACGCCCACACCGTGCTGCACACGATGAGGATGAGGAAACGCCAGTCCCACCATCCGTAGAACACATACGACGCCGCCACCACCAGCGCGTTCTGCAACCGCACCGACCGCCGTGCCACGAACCAGTACAGCGCCCACACCGTGGGCAGGAAAATCAGGAAGGCTAGCGAGTTAAACAGCATGGCGTGGCATTCGCGCGGCGCGACGTTTTGTTGAGCGGATTAACAGGGCTGAACAGATGATAGAGTCGTTTAACTTGATGTTGTCACGTTTGCATGGGAACCACCCCGTCAGCCTGTGGCTGCCACCCCTCCACGGGAGGGGAATTTCGGCGCAGGATTCCCCTCCCGGGGAGGGGTGGCAGCCACAGGCTGACGGGGTGGCTCCTGCGGGGCGGTTCCCGTTGGCAATAGATCTAAACAGAGACATTCTCATGTGACAATATCAGGTTAAACCACGATAGCCATTTTATTTGATGATGCGCCAACGTTTCTTCGCGCACCACCCTACAGTCTCCCGGCGCCTTTGCGCCCCTGCTGGAGATTTCCCCGGAGCGCATTTCACTTGGACATTGGATGTTCCCTGTTGGATATTGGATATTCATCTCCCGCCTCACTCCACGCACCACAGTTTATGGTGCGAACGGACATAGATGCGTTTGCCCACGAACGCGGGGGTCGCGGAGACGGGGTCGCCCATGGGGTTGGCCGCCAGCTCCTTGCCCTCGCGGTCAGCCGAAAACACGCGGAACTCGCCCTTCTCGCGGTCGGCCACATACAGCCTGCCGCCCGCGACAATCGGCGAGGCGTAAAAACCGTCGTCCATCTCCTTGCACCAAACCTGCTTGCCGTCCGCGAGGTCGTGGCACCCGATGTCCCCCGCATCCGTCGCGAAGAACACCAGCCCGTTGTGAATGAGCGGGCTGGACACGTCCGGCAGGTATCCGTCGTTCCATTCCCACGCCTTCTGCGGCTCGCCCTCCGGCGGCATCTTGAACCCGACCAGCCGCATGTGCATATTCGCGGCGACCCACACGTCGCCCTCCCATGACAGCGACGGCGCGACCTCCCCGCCGACGGCCTTGACCTCCCACAGCTTCTTGCCCGTGGCCATCTCCAGCCCCCAGGTCTGGTCGCTCGCGTGAATGAGCAGCACGGGCGTGTCGCACACGGGCATCACCAGCGGCGTCGCCCACGACAGCCCGGCGTTGCGCGGCGTCTCCCAAATCGTGTTGCCCGTGTTCGTGTCAATCGCCAGCACGCGCGCGTGCTCCTCCTGGTCCCACTGCACCAGCAGCATCTCGCCGCAGTAAACCAGCGACGACGCATGGCCATACGGGTTCTGCGGCCGCCCCAGATAGACCTGCCACGCGAGCTTCCCCTCATGCGTCAGCGCGGCCAGATCCCCCGTGCCGAAGACGGCGTAAACGTGCTTCCCGTCGCACGCCGGGGACGATGCCGCGAAGCCCGTGTCCTCCGCGACCTCGGGGAGCTTCCCGCCCCCCTTCTCGCCGTCCGGGACGGGCGTGTCCCACAGCAGGTCGCCTGTCTCCGTGCTGTACGCCAGCACGCGCCGCGCCGCCGCGTCGCCCGTCGTCACGAACAGGCGCTGCCCCCACACGACCGGGCTGGCCGCGCCCGGATAGTCAATGTCCACCGACCACTTGACGCCCTGCCCCGCCTCGCCGTTCCACGCCACAGGCGGGTCGGCCGAAGGCGCGGCGCGGCCCGCCCCGAGCGGGCCGCGCAGGAACGGCCATTGCGCGTCCAGCGCCTCCTGCGACGCTCCCCTGCGGCACGCGCACCCCTCCTCCGGCGCGCGCTCCGTGTTCGTCAACCGCTGGCGCAACGCGCGGTCGCCACCCGCAATCGCCCCCCGCCGCCATTCAAGCCCGGCGGCTGCCGCCAGCAGCGCCACGCCCGTCACCAGCACCGCCGTCACGGCCAGACGGTCCGTCCGCGCAGGGTCGCCCTCCGCCAGCCCGCGCGGGTCCGGGATGTGCAGGCTCATGCGCCACGCCAGCCCGAAGCACCCCGCCGTCACCAGCAGACCGATGACCAGCAGCATCATGCCGCCTTGCCGGAACGTGAGGCTGCTGAAATACGCCCGCCGCGCCAGCTGGTCCAGCTGACGCGCGAACTCGACAGCCTGCGCGTCCTGCGCCCGCCCCTTCGCAAGCTCCAGCGACAGCACCTCCGAGCGCACCGTCTCCGCCGCGCCCGAGCGCATCCAATCGGTCGCCAGCAGCGCCGCCACCGTCAGGCTGAACACCAGCGCGACGAACCCCACCCCGCGCGCGCACTGCCGCAGGACACGGAAACGAGCGAAATTTTGAGTCGAAGTCATAAGGGTTTTTAGTTTACCGTTTTGGGTGTGCAGAAGTCAAGGGGATTCGCCAGAAATTGAGGAATCGATTGCCGTCGATGGCTTCCGGTGGCAGTCGATGGCATCGATTAAACCGCAAAACCCCTTGCCAGCACGAGCCACTGCGCATTGCTGAGCGTCTCCGCACGGTTCTTCGCGTCAACACCCGCCGCCTCCAAAATCCGCGCCAAATCCTCATCGCTCCGCCCCAGCGGCGCAGGGGCCTTGCGCAGGGCCGCGCCCAGCTGCTTGCGCCGGTGCATGAACGCATAGCGCGTCAGCGCCTCGAAACACTGACGCTCCGCCGCAGAGAGCGGGCACACGCGGCGGTCCAGGCGCACGAGCGTCGAGCCCACCTCCGGGCGCGGCCAGAAGCACGACGCCTTGACCTCGCGCACGAGCGTCACGTCATAATCGCGCTGAACCCACACCCCCGCCTGCCCGCGCGCGCCGCCCCCCTCCCGCGCCGCCAGCCGCTCCGCAACCTCCGTCTGCACCAGCACCGTCATCCTGCGCGGCGCGGACGGGTGACGCGCAATCTCCAGCAATATGCGCGTGCCGACGGAATACGGGAGGTTCGACACGCACGCGTCGAACGGCGGCGTGAAAAGCTCGTCCAGCGGCAACTCCAGCGCGTCCGCCTCAATCACGCGCAACGCGGGCGGGCTGCCCAATGCCTCCGCGAGGCGCGACGCGAGGCGAGCGTCCTTCTCGACCGCCGCGACGGACGCGCCCACGTGAAGCATCGCCTCCGTCAACACGCCCAGCCCCGCCCCAATCTCCAGCACACGCTGCCCCTCCCCTACCCCGGCGGCCGCGACAATCGCATCCAGCACATTGCGGTCGATCAGGAAATTCTGCCCCAGCGTGCGGTTCGGGTGAAACCCGTTCCCGATGCACCACGACTTGACCTGTGAAGGGGAGGTGAGATTCATGGGGAGAATTAGGAATTGGGAATGGCCGGGAGCGCAAGGCTTCCGCCTTGCAATTAGAAATTAGCGGCAATAGATCTAAACGGAGGCGTTCTCATGTGACACTATCAGGCTAATCCACTATGGAAACGGGGAGCCACGAAACACCCATTGCGAAAGAGCCTTTTTGCAGGCCCGTAATCCTTGATTCCTAATTTTCTTTCGCGTTCGGCAGCTCGAAGATGCGGATGTAGGCGTCTTTGCGCAGACGGGCGGTCCACTCCTTAAACATCTTCTCGGACTTCTCACGCCGCAGGTAGCCCTCGACGTACTGGGCAGCCTCGTCGAACGTCAGCGTGCGCATATCCTGCTGCTCATCCTTGCGCACGATGTACCCATGGCCGACAAGCTCCAGCAGGGGCGAGACCTGGCCGGGCCTCAGCTCCGCCACAATGTCCGCAAGCTCCTTGTGGAACACCTCCTCGGGGTTGACCTTCCCCCACGAGCCGCCGTTCGCCGCCTTCGAGTCCTTCGAGTATTTCCGCGCCATATCCGCGAAGGACGCCCCCTCCTTCAGCGCGGCCAGGATAGCCTCCCCGCGCACCTCGACAGACCCCTCCGAAGCGTCCTCGGGCGGATCCAGGCTAATGATGCTCACCGCCACGGCAGTCTCCATCTTGTAGCGCGACTTGTTCGCCTCATACTCCGCGCGGATCTCCGAGGGCGAGACCGACACCCGCTTGTCCACGTACTGATACCGCATCGCGCTCAGGAGCAGGTCCTCCTCCTGCATCTTCTTCCAGTCCTCGAGCGAGACCTTGCGCTCCGCCAGCAGGTCATAGAGCTTCGTGGCGTCGCCGTCGAAATTGTTGGAGATGATCTCGCGGACACGCGCGTCCACCGCCCATGGCTGGAGCTGGACCTTCGTCTTGCGCGCGGCATCCAGGATCAGGCGCTGGTCGATCATCGCGTCCAGCGCGGTCGAATACATCTTCCGCAGCCACGCCTCCCGCTCGCTCGACGTCATCCCCGGGGGGACCGGGATGCGGCGCACCTCGTTCATCACCTCCGAGATGGTGATCGTCGCGCTGTTGACATACGCCGCCACACCATCCATCAGCGCGGGTGACCGCACCACCTCGTCCTGCGCCAACCCTGCCACACCGGCCATTGCCAGCGCGGCCACAATCACACTTCTTTTCATCCGTCCCCTCACATGCTCCTCCCCAACTTCCAATTCCTAATGTCTAATTGCAAGGCAGAAGCCTTGCGCTCCCGGCGATTCCCAATCCCTCATGAGTAATCAAGGCTTACTGATCCAACTGCTTGAAATACAAAATCCGCTGGTCGTGATACCCGCCCCGACGGCTGATGTTCATGTCATAGCGGATGTTGTCACCATACTGCTCCTTCTCCCAACCCCATGGCGACCGCTTTTTCAGCACGCCATCCTCATACAGGTTCGGTGGGCTCGCGTTATTCAGCGCCGCGGGATACGGCTTGGGATAGGGGTCGCGCCAGACGACCGCCACCGCGCGGCCGCCCGCCAGCGAACGCGCGTCGCCCCCGATGCCCGGGGTCGTCGCCTCTGCCTGCACGACGTACAGGAACAGCTGCTGGCGGTCCGAGAACGCATCCATCGAGAACGAGTACAGCATCTTGCGGTCAACATCGTAGAGCGGGCTGGAGAGGACGATGTTCCCCCCCTCGTGCCCGAAGAAGATGACCCGAGGATCCTCGGAATACCACTTCCGGTCCGAGAAATCCCTGTGCCCGTACACGTCCGCGATCCGCCTGCGCTCGCCGCCCAAGTCGTTCACCTGCCCCCTGTCAACGGCATCCATCACGTGCTCAACCCATCCCGCGGAAAACTGCGCCCAGCCAGCCTGATCAAAAGGAGAGGGGTTCGCCCCCGAATAATCCTGAAAATGATCCCTGTTTTTAGCCGCCGCATCCTCCGCCGGATCCGCGTTCCGCCATGCGAACGCATAATCGTAGGGGACGCGGTCAATCGCGCCCAGCAGGACTGCCGGCAGGTCGGACAGCGGGTTGACCCGCACACGGCTGTTGCCCGGCGCGTTGTCGTCGAAATGCTCAAAATACTTGAACACCAGATCCGCCCTCTCGTGGTCGTTCCTCCCCCCGTGGTCATACAGGCGCACCGTGCGGAAGAAGAACTCCCTGTCATTCCTCCGGTTGTCACCGGCAACAGATAACTGACCCAGAAAATCAAAATCACCAGCATCAGGAAGCCCTGACGATTGTTCAAAAGCACGCGGACGGACAATGAACCCAAGCTCGCCAGGCGACTGCATCTCGCCCGTGCCGGATGCGGCCATGAAAATGCCGTTGTCTCGACCGCCAATCCCTAGAATAGAGCCGGTATATTGACTCATTCTCGGAGCCGTCCCCGGCCAATCTCCAGAGGCATTGTACCAGTTTGCAGCATTGTGGTTAAAGCGCGGATCCGGGACTTCCAGCGCAGTCCACTCGAAAGGAAGCGGGGTATCCGCCCTGCCCGCAGCCGCGTCAACGTTGAAGGCACGTAAGGTCTGGAAATAGATTTTCGGTTTTGTCATCACCCTTTCTTCGTCAATGGAATGGCTTCCGGGAGGGTAATTGCCGACATGCGGCACGCTGTCAAAAATGACCCCGTTTGCATCAACGACGCGCACACGCACCATCACCTCAATCACAAGGGGATCCATGTAGCCGCCCAAACCCACTAACGGTGCTGTCGGATTCGCTTGCGTCGCCCACGGGATGGAGAGCGCATCGAGAGGAACGTTATTAAACGAGACCTTCACCATTTCTGAAATATAACAGCTATTCTGGTCGAGCGGGTTGGGGTTACACCCCCTGATATCCCCACTGCCCGTAAAGGCAACTCTCGCCACGTTCAAATCACCATCCGATGCGTTTTTTGCTCCGTCCACGATATTTATCCAGCCATCCACGTCGAGCTTAAACAGATTCGCTTGGAGCTGATGATTTTTGAACGGCCAGCAGAGCATGACATTGAGACCGCCCATCGTGCTCAGCGTGCTCAGAGCCTCCTGAACGGATTCGCCTGACGCCGTATCCAGACCCCCTATCAGCTGCAATTTGTAGGTTATCGGGGCATCTGGGGCCGGTGGCGGCATCTGCACGATTTTAGGCGTGAAAATCGGCATCAGCTTGATGCCGGAAATCATGGGAACCCGTTTGCAGGTGGGGACGTCCAAGCGTTTGGGCGCGAGTTCGTCTGGCAAGAGGTAGTCGGCCAGCATCGCCTTAAACGCGATACCTGTGTCAATCTCATTGCGCTCTGCATTATCTGAGAAACATCGCATGAGCGCCTTCTTAAACTCGGCACCGAGTATGGGGGGTTGCATCGCGGGGTCTTGCTGCATTGCGATGATTTGTGCCGCCGTGAACGGCGGGTTGACCGCGATGTTGCAGACCGCATCGGCGTCGTCCGGATTCGGGATGAGCTCGGCAAGCGACTTCGCGAACCCGTCCGTGACGAGGACGTGGTTGGTCGGGTTGCCCCTGCTCCCCCCCCCCGCCGGGTCATAGTTAAAGATGTTGTTGTTGAACCCCCGCTTAACGAAATCGAAGTACGGGCTGTTCCCCTTCCCGCCTTGCGGCGCGGAGAAAAGTTTGTCCACGGGCGAATTGTCCAGCGCGGCGTAGAAATCCTGCAGCGTCGCGTAATACCCGCCGTCAATCTTCCGCCGGGCCTCAAACGGCTCCTCCTTGCCGGGCATCAGCAGGTGCGCAAGGCTCACGCGGTTGGAGATGCTCCGCGCCGTCGCGCTCATGCCGTTGACGTTGAGCATGTCCGAGAGGTTGACGCAGACGTACGCATACCGCCCCACCACGCTCCGACCATACGAGTTCACCCCTTCGCCGCTCTGGATATCCACCCTGTTCTCGATCGGCATGCTCAGCCGCCGCCACTTCGCCCCGGCCTTGACCGGGCCGTAATTGGATTCGCTCATGCCGTTGGTCGAGGCGAGAATCGAGTAGTAGCGGACATCATTCACGAGGATCGGCGGGATGAAGCTGAGCGCCTCCAGCGACAGCGGCCGCGCGATCCCCTGCATGTTCGCGCGGATGAAATCAACCGTCATCGGCATCTCCGCGTCAAGGGGCGAGACCTTCACCCGCCCAGTCCACCCCGTCTCTGGGAACTTCTCCCGCTTCAGGCGCAGCTCGGAGTCGATCTCGTCCATCGCGCGGAACAGCCCCGCCTCCAGCAGGTGCCGCGCCGCCACCGAATGCTTGTAGTTGGACGTCGCCGTCCGCTCCACGCGCATCATGATCGAGAACGACACGCCGCTCACCATCAGGAACGCCAGAAATCCCAGCACGATCAGCAACGCCGACCCACGCTTCCGCATCAACCTCTTCAAATAACTCATCGCATACACTCCTGTTTGAGTTGCTAGTTTCTAGTTGCTAGTTTCTAGTTTTTAGTTTATAGTTTTTAGTTTATAGAATCGACTCCCATCAAATCGGCAACGAACAACTGTAAACTCACAACTAGAAACCCACAACTCACAACTAAAAACTAGAAACTAGAAACTAGAAACTAAAAACTAAAAACTCACAACTAAAAACTCCCTCCCCTCACGGCACCACGCGGTTCCGGTTGGGGAACGTGACCGCCGCCGAAAAATCATCCTCAATCGTATCCGCAGGCCGCTCGATAATCCGGATCTTGTAGGGCGTCCCCCACGGGTCGCGGAACGCAGGGGGGGCGCCCCGCATCGGGGCGTTCAGATAGACCGTCCCGCCGCCTTCCCCCAGCAGCACCGACAGGTTGTCCTTCGTCGCGTCCATCTCGCCCCCGCTCAGGTTCAGGGAGTCCAGGTCCTTCTCGGTGTCGGTCTCATAGGCGAAGATGGCCCCGATGATCATGCGCACCTCCGCGTTCGCCTTGGTGACGCGGGCCCTCATCCGCGCCTGCGACACCCCCGTGAACGTCGCCCCCATGAGGATGCCCAGCATCCCGATCACAACCAGCATCTCCAATAATGTGAAACCGTTCCTTCTTCGCATATCCCGAATCTCCAGAGATCTCTTCGTTTCTAGTTTCTAGTTTCTAGTTGCTAGTTGCTAGAACACTCCACTCTCCACACTCCACTCTCCACACTTCCCCAAGCTACTGACTCACCCATGTGCGGATATCGTCCTTGCCGTTAGGGTCGCGCACCCCTTCGCCGAATATGCGGTCCGCCCCGGCCGAGGCCGCGCCGATGTCATAGACCATCGCCTTCTTGCCCTCTTGCTCGCCTTCTGCCGAGTTTGCCGACATCTTCAAGGTGACGAATGACGGGAACCTCGAGGCCCCCACCGGCTGGCCCGACGTCAGGTTCCCGTTCGCATCCACCCAGAAGGGCCGGAACGTGCAGCCCACGCTGCTCTCGGTCAATGTCCTCGGGGAGCCACCCTCGTCAATCCACTGCTCGGTACGCGTCCCCCCGCTATAGGTCACATACGAGAACGCGCGCCTGGGGATGCTCCCCTGATTGATCGGCTTGTTCCCTGGGTTATCCCTGAACCCCGTGCCGGTCAGCGTATAGAACGCGAGCGAGCCGCCCGAGAACAGCTGATCCCCCCCGCCCAGCAAGTTGCGGATATCCTGCGGGATGGTGCTGATGTCCACAGCCGCGCTCGCGTCACGCTGGATCGGGCCGAACAGGGCGCGGACATCCTTGAACATGTTCACGCGCTGCTTGCCCGTGCGCCACGCCTGGCTCGTCTGGTTGAACAGCATCCCCAGCATCATGACCACGATAACCATCAGCATCGAGGCCACCATCACCTCGACCATCGAGAACCCGTCCTGATTCCGCTTCATCGGAAAATCCTTTTTTAGAAACCAGCGGCCCGGAACCGGCCGCAACCGACAGCACCCGGTTGCCATCGACTGCAACCCACTGCATTCGACCTTATCCGCTTTGTCCATTCCATCCATCACATCCCCCCTACTGCACCACCCCTTGGAAGCGCGCCTCCGCATAATAGACCGGCCGGGCCTCCAGGCGCCGCCGCATCTCCATCCCCGTCCCGTCCTTCTTCATCTCGGTCTGGTCCATGCTCAGCGAGCGCACGAGGATCCCCATGATCAGGCTCGAATGCCCTTGGACAGGGGCGCAGTACACCGCGTACGACTCATTGCGCTTCAACTGGAAGTTGGACTTCAGGCCCCTGTTGTACTCCGCTTCCGCCGCCCGCACGACGGCATCGATGTTAAGCGTCCCGATATTCGGCGGATCTCGCACGACGATCAGCTCGCGGGCGTTTAGCCCGTCCAGCGGGTCACGATGCGCCCACTGCCCCCAGTCGGACCACTGCACGTTCGTGCTGCTCGCCGCCGCGACGATGGCGTTCAGCATGAAGTCCGCGAACATGGACTCCTTCAGGTCCGCCTGGCTCTGCACGCTCTCGCGCAGCCCCAGCGGGAAGAGCGCCACCATGGCCAGCACCCCCACCGCCATGACGAAGATCGCCATGTTCACCTCCATCAGGGAAAAACCGCTTTGATTCCGCTTCATCATTAACTCCAAACTTCTAACTCCGAACTCCCAACTTCCCCCTCACTGCCACGGGTCGGGCGGGGAAACCTTCCCGTCGCTCCCAACCGTGATGCTCGTGAACCGTTTAAAACTCCATGGCGTGGGCTCCTTGGAGGTCAGCATGACGCTCCCCCCCTCTGCCCCGCCGTCAGGGAAAAAGCGGATGGTCTGCACGCGCGAGTCTGGCCCCCCGTTCGCGGACGGGGCGAGATTCCCCCCGAAAAAGACGTTCTGCGGCAGCGCGGCAAGGGGCGTCACCTCGATGCCATAGATGTCCCCCGGCTCCCAGGGCACGTTGTGCCCGCCGCTCGCCGCCGATGCCTTCACGAAACACCAGATCATCATGTCGCCCGCCTGATTGAGGCGGGCACCCGTCATCGCCAACGGCGACGAAATCTCCGGTCCCACATCCGGTATGACCTTCGTATAGACGTCCGACCAGTCGCCCCGCGTCAGGTTGAACAGCCGCATCCGCCCGTGGCTGCTCTTCACCTCGGACAGGCTCCGCGCCGTCCCGATGAGCGAGTCCAGCGGCGTGAACTCGTCGCCAATCAAATCCCCCTGGACAAACGTCACGCGCCCCAGCGCCTTGCAGACCACATACGACGGCGCCAGCGCCTTCAGCATCTTTGTGTCGTCGCCCGCGTTCTGCGGCAGCTTCTCCGCGCCCGACCAGACGTTGAAGAACAAGACCTGCGTCTGCGCCGCATCCACGCACGCGCGCTGCCGTGCCGTCACCAGCGTCTTATGGACGTTGTCCGCCGCGCGGCGCTTGTTCATCCCGCGGATCGCCGAGAAATAGCTGGTCACGCCCAGCGTGGCCAGCAAGGCCATCACCGCCATCACCGCCATCAGCTCCATCAACGAAAAACCGTCTCGCGCTCTCTTCATCAGCCACACCTTTTTGAGTTTCTAGTTTCTAGTCTTGCGTTTCTAGTTTTGGGCAATCGACAACCATCGACGGACATCGGGACATTCGAGCTTCTCGTCTCAACTCCACTCTCCACCCTCCACACCCCACACTCCCCACACGCTCTCCTACCGCGAAACCTCCGCAGAGTCCGTCATCAGGTTGAACCTGATCCAATACACCACAAACTCACTCTGGTTGCGGGGGTTCGGGTAGCCCAGCGGGAAATCGTCTCCGGGATGCTTCTCCAGCGCCTCGCGCAGGCTCATCCGGGTGCCGCCCAGCAGCACCCGGTTGTCCCCGGCCTTCGGCGTGCCTTTAAACACCGTCATGAACCCCGCCGGGTCAAGGCTGGTGCGGTTGCGGGCCTTGATCACGTTCTCGAACACCTTAATGTTTTTTTCCACCGTGTCAAACGTCGCGAAAATCGAGTTGCCGCCGTCCGGGGGCAGCGGGCAGGGCCACGTCCCCTCCTTCGCATAGTAGTCCTTGAGCGCCAGCTCCAGCCCGTCCCGCATGGCCTCGACCCTGAAATCCCGACCGGCAATAATCGCTTTCATCGCCGCCCCGATGGACAGCGTCACAATCAGCGACATCACCAAGATGACCAGCAGCAACTCAATCAGCGTGAACCCTTTCTTCCGCATACCACTCCTTTTCACCACTCCGAATTTCTAACACCAAACACCAAACCCCGGACTTCCCCGTCACTCCCCTAACGACCAGCTCAGCCGATATTCCTTGTCGTAACGGTTAAAGTTGATAGGCCCGCTTTTGCTGGGGTTCCCGCGCGACCCCCAGGACCACGCGATCGCAGTCCCCCTGATGACCGTGCTCATCGGGGCGTTGTCGATTTTCCCGGTATGATCCGTGTCGATGCGGAACTGGATGCGGTGCTGGCGGATATCGTTGACACCAATGCTCGGGTTGCGCGTCAGCTTCCTGCGGCCCCACGGGTCCAGCAGCCCGAAACGGTCGATGCTGGCGTCGTTCAGGATCGGCTTGCCGTTGTTGTCATACCTAAGGCTGTCCCCGTCCCGCTGGTACGTCGTGAGGTCCATGAGGTTGTGCTCCTGCAGCACCTTGCAGACCCGCTCGTCGAACTCGCCGCCGGTCGCGGCATCGACGATGTCTTTGGGCCACCCGCCCTCTTTCTGGAAGAGCACCGTCAGCGCCGCGGCCGCGTTGGTCACCAGCTCCTGCGCACGGGCCTGCCACGCCAGCTTCTGCACATACGTGAAGGACGATATTAACGTCGCCATCAGGATACCGATAATCCCGATGACCACCAGCATCTCAACCAACGTGAACCCTTCCCTTGATTTCCGCGCCATCTCTCTTCCTTTCAATTAGAAACTAGAAACTAAAAACCAGAAACTAAAAACCCTCCGCGCCGCCCCGCGGCGCGGTCACTGCCCCCTCGTTGACCCGGCGACAAGGTCATCGGCGACCCACTTGCGAATCTTGTTCTCGCCGTGGGACATCGACTTATACTGTTCCGGCGGGATCCACGGGGGGTACGTCCGCCCGTCCGGCCCGGCCGACCACAGCCGGTAGCTCTGGTGCGGCGGCGGGGAATAGTAGAAGAACTCGTTGCCCCAGCCGTCCTTCACGGTCGCCGATTGGATGGCGATTCGTTTCCCCCCAGAGCCCACAATGGTGGGGCCGCCGCCGCCCCAGCCGTGCGGCGTGATGCGCACGCCCAGCAGCGTCGATCCGCCGCCGCTCGAGATATCCACGAGGTCGCGGAGGTTCGGCAGCCACTTGGCGCAGGCCGCGTTCTCCAGCCCCCGCTGCTTGGTCAGGGCGGTCCTCAAGGATGCGGTATTCAAGCGGTCGCTGCCCTCCATGCCCCTGCTGTTCACCCGCCACAGCTTGGAGTTGTAGAAATCCTCGTGAATCCCCGCATCGCCCCTGCCGTCCATCCCCGTATAGGTGACCAGCTCCACGCGCGGCAGCAGGAACGACAGCAGCCCGAAGCAGAACGTCCGGTTGTCGTTCCGGCTGTCAGAATTAAGCTTAAGGGAGTCTTTCACCAGGTTCGCCTCATCCGCATCTATCCCCGCCTCTTTAAGGTACCTCTGGACATCGTTGCGCACCTCCCACTGGTACGGGTATTGGAAGCACATAGGCTGCGCGCGAGAGACATGGTTCGGCCATCCGTCCGACGTATCAGCCACGTTTTTCCCGTCGTTGTCCAGGATGTCCGCCTCGAACGTGACCGGCGGGTACATCCCGTACTCCGCGTAAAACCCGGAGAGCGCGTTCTGCAGCTTCTCCATCCGCGCGATCGTCTCCGCACGCCGTTTCGCGAGCGCCGCCGCGCTCATCAGCCTGAACGTCAGGCCCGACAGGACGGCGATCACCGCCACGACGACCATCAGCTCCACCAGCGTGAAGCCCTTATAATTTTTTTTCACACACACCTCCTTTGCCCGCGCACCGGCTGCGTTAACCGCCCGCCTGGCCGCCGAGCGAACCGATAATCTGAATCATCGGCATGAACATCGCAATCACAATCGTACCCACAATCACCGCCAGCAGCATGATCATCAAAGGCTCGATGACCGACGTCAGGCCCTCCACCGCGTTGTCCACCTCGTCGTCATACGTGTCCGCGATACGCGTGAGCATATCCGGCAGCGCGCCCGTCTCCTCGCCCACCTCCACCATCGAGATCACCATCGGCGGGAACACCTTGCTCGCCGCCATCGGGTTGGTCATGCTCTCGCCCTCCTTCACGCTGTCGTGCACGGACTGGATGGCCTTGGAGATCACCGCGTTGCCGGACGTGTCGCGCACGATCACCAACGCCTGCAGGACCGGCACGCCCGAGGCCAGCAGCGTCCCCAGCGTGCGCGTCATGCGCGAGATCGCCGTGCGGCGCACCAGCGTCCCGAACACCGGCGCGTGAATCTTCGCGATGTCGATGATCAACGCCCCCGTCTTCATCTGCGCGAACAGCTTGAAGAGGACCACGAACCCCACCACCATCCCCACGCAGAGCAGCCCGTTGTTCATCACGAACTGGCTCGCGTCCATCACGAACTGCGTGATCGCCGGCAGCGGCTTGCCCTCCAGCAGGTCATTGAAGATGTCCTTGAACTTCGGGATCACGCCCACCATCAGGAAGCCCGTGATGCCCACCGCCGCGATCAACACCACGATCGGATAGACCATCGCGCTCTTCACCTTGTTCTTGATCTTCTCCGCCTTCTCCGCGAACTCCGCAAGGCGGTTCAAGACCACCTCCAGCACGCCGCCCGCCTCGCCCGCGCGCACCATGTTCACATAAAGGTTGTTGAAAATCTTCGGGAAGTTCTGGAGCGACTCCGAGAACGTGCTACCGCTCTCCACCGAATCGCACATGCCCCCCAGCGCCTCCTTCAGCCCCGGGTTCGGCGTCTGCCGCTCCAGCACGCGCAGGCCGCGCAACAGCGGCAGGCCCGCATCCACCAGCGTCGCCAGCTGGCGCGTCAGCGTCGTCAAATCCTTCTGCTTCACCTTGCCGCGCAGGAACTTCGGCAGCTTGATTTCCATCGAGAGGGCGCCCTTCGGCTTCGCCCCGCCCCGCCGCGCGCCCGCCGCAGGGGCCGGCGCCTTCGCGCCGCCGCCGCCGCCGCCCGACGACTCCCCGCCCACCGCGCCGATCGCGGTCGGGAAAAGGTTCTGACTCCTGATCTTAGCCACCGCCTGCCCCTGGTTCGGGGCCTCAATCGTCCCGCGCGTCTCTTTCCCGGCAGCGTCAACAGCGATATAAGCAAACTTAGGCATAACAAGCACTCCACACACATCACAGGCTGGACATTATCCAACCCAATTTTTAAAGTACGTTAGCAGGATACCACAACACGCCCCGGATGGCAACTCAAAAACAACCCGAATCCATATTTTTTTTTCCATACCCCCAGCGCGGGCGGAACAGGCAAAATGGAAGCCCACGGGGAATATCCAATATTCAACACGGAATATCCAATGTCCAAGTAAGGTGGCTCGGGCATTCCTGCCCGAGGACAAAGGTAGCGCATGGCGTCCCCGCCATGCGCGACCCAAAGGCTGAAGGCCTTCGGGGAATATCCAATGTCCAAGTGAAATGCGCTCTGAAACGGAGGACAGGCTTTCCTGCCTGTCACGCGAAGGCTGAAGGCCTTCTATCAGTAGCACAGGGCAACGCCCTGTGTCAGGGGCGGGCAACGTTTGTAGGCTGTAGGCCTACCATCAAAAAAGATGCAAGGCTTACAGCGGCGACAGGCATTCCTGCCTGTCCTCCTTTAGGCCCGCCGCCGCGCCACCGCCGCCGCGATATACACGACCAGCGCCAACTCCACGATCGTCGCGCCCGGCGGCAGCCCCGGCGAATAACTCAACGCCAGCCCCAAGACCCCCGCCGCCGCGCCGATGCCCGCCGCCGCCGCCATCATGCGGTCCAGCCGCCGCGTCAGCATCCCCGCCGCCGCCGCCGGGAGCGTCAGCAGCGCGATCGCCAGCACGATTCCCACCGTCCGCACCAACAGCACCACCGTCAGCGCGGTCAGCACCTGATACACCACCTCGTACCGCGCCGTGTCCACCCCGCGCAGCCGCGCCAGCTCCTCATTGAACGCAATCGCGAGGAAGCGGTTGTAGCACACAAACACCGTCCCCAGCACCGCCGCGTCCAGCGCGAGCATCCACGCCAGATCCCCCCACGACACCAGCATGACGCTTCCGAACAGGTAACTCATCAGGTCGTCCTGATACCCCGGCGTCAGCGCGATGAACGACACCCCCAACGCCATCCCGCCCGTCCAGACCGCGCTCAGCACCGTATCCGTCCGCTGCCCCCCCCGCGCCGTGGAACGCGCCAGCAGCAACGCCGCGCACACCGCCGCCAGCGCCGCCCCGCCCATCGGCGTGAGCCACCCCACCCCGAAACGCCGCTCCAGCAGCCGCGCCAGCCCCAGCCCCGCCAGCACGCTGTGCGACACCGCCCCCGCCAGGTACGTCGAACGCCGCACCACCACGAGGCTTCCGACCACCCCCGCCGCCACCGCCGCCAGCACCGCCGCCAACACCGCGTTCAGCAGGAAAGGGTTCTGAGGCACATCTGTGAAAAACTCAAGCATAGTGGTCAGTGATTAGTGATCAGTGGTCAGTGGTTAGTTTCGTCGACTTCATTCCTAATTCCTAATTTCTAATTCCTAATTTTCCCATTATGCGGCGCACACAGCGCCGCGCTCGCGTCCGCCACTTGGCAGTCCGCGCCGTGGCGGATGGAGAGCAGGTCGCCGCCGTCGGCGGAGACGAACCGCCCGCCCGCAACGTCCGCCGCGTCGTGCAGCGCGGCGGTGCGGTTGACGCACAGCACATGGGTCGCGTGGCTGGTGACGACGCTCAAATTGTGCGACACCATCATCACGGTCATCCGCGCCGTCAGGTCGCCGAAGAGCGCGTACATCCGCGCCGTGTGCGCGGGGTCGATGTTCGCCACCGGCTCGTCCAGCAGCAGCAGTTCCGCGCCGCCCGCCAGTGCTTGGGCAATCATCACGCGCTGCCGCTCGCCGCCCGACAGTTCCGCGAACGCGCGCCCCCAGAACCCCTCGAGCCGCACCTGCCCCAACGCGTCCGCCGCCGCGTCGCGGTCCGCCCGCCCGTAGAACCCGAACCGCCCGCGCCCCACGCGCCCCATCAGCACCACCTCCCCGACGGTGACGGGGAACTTCGCGTCGAACGGCAGCGACTGCGGCACGTACCCGACGCGCCCCCTTGCCGCCCCCGGCGCGTCGCCCAGCACGCGCACGCTCCCGAACCTCGGCGCAAGCGCCCCGAGGAGCAGTTTCAGCAGCGTCGTCTTGCCCCCGCCGTTGGGTCCCACCACCGCCACCAGCGACCGCGCCCCGATCCTGAACGACACGTTGTGCAGCACCTCCTCACCGCCGTAGGAGAAGCAGACATCGTTAAGGTCGATTACTGAGTTCATAATTCATAATGCATAATGCATAATTCATAATTGCAGGGCGGAAGCCCTGCGCTCCCGGCGATTCCTAATTCGCAAGGTATGGGTTGTTGCGTTTCTCCGCGCCCATCGTCGTTTCCGCCCCGTGTCCGGCGATGACGCGCAGGGCGTCGGGGAGGGTCTTGAGGCGGCGGAGGGAGGCGTCCATCTGCGGCGCGCTGCCGCCGGGGAAGTCGGTGCGCCCGATGGAGCCGTTGAAGAGCGTGTCGCCGGTGATGAGCAGGTCGTGCGCGGCGAAGTGCAAGCACCAACTGCCGGGCGTATGCCCCGGCGTGTGGAGGATTGTCGCGGTGAGACCGCCGCACGCGATCGTGTCGCCGTCGCCCTTGCTGGTGTCGAGCGTGGGGGGGCGCGGGGTGGATGTGTAGGGCGGCATCTGGTTGAGCGGTGAGAAGGCGAAGGGCTCATCCGCCTTGTGCAGGTACACGGGCGCGGGGTGTTCCGCCAGCACGCCGCTGAGCGCAGAGATGTGGTCGAAGTGCGCATGGGTCAGCACGACCGCGCCGACCCGCAGCCCTTCGCGCTTGAGCGCCGCCAAAATCCCCTGCGCGTCCGCGCCGGGGTCGATGACCCACGCCGAAGAGGGGTCGCCCCAGAGCAGGATGCAGTTGGCGGAGTAGAGGCCGACGGGAAGTATGTGTGTGTGCATGAAGAGGAGTGGTTAGTGATTAGTGGGTAGTGGTTAGTGGGTAGTGATTAGTGGTTAGATGAACGTGTACCTTTTCATAATGCTCTTCTTTTCCTTTTAAGGAGTTCGGTTGTCTAGTTTACAGGGTCGGAGGCGGGAACGCAAGCGGGAAATGTGGAGGAGCGTATGCCGGGAGCGCAGGGCTTCCGCCCTGCATCGTTAACATCCCGGCAATTGCAAGGCGGCGCGTATGCCGGGAGCGCAGGGCTTCCGCCCTGCATCGTTAACATCCCGGCAATTGCAAAGCGGAAGCCTTGCGTTCCCGGCCATGCGTTCCCGGCCATGCGCTCCCGGCGTTCCCAATTCCTCATTCCCGCCTGCTCCTCGGGTGGAACTGCGTGTGCGCGCGCAGGACCTCGGTGTCGTCAACGTGCGTGTAGATCTGCGTCGTGGCGATGTCCGCATGGCCGAGCATCTCTTGGATGGCGCGGATCTGGACGCCGTGCGCCAGCAGGTGCGTCGCGAAGCAATGCCGCAGCACATGCGGCGAGACGTCCTTCATGATCCCTGCCGCATGGGCCCGCTTGACCAGCATGTCGAAGACGCCCTGCCGCGTGAACGGCCGCCCGAGGCGCGTGAGGAACAGCGACACCGCATCGCCTGACCGCCGCGCGAACGTCGGCCGCGCCTCCGCGAGGTAGCGCCCCAGCCACGCGCACGCCTCCGCGCCGACCGGCACGACGCGCTCGCGCGACCCCTTCCCGAAGCACCGCACCACCGCCTCGTCCACGCGCACGTCCCCGATGCGCAGCCCCGTCACCTCCGACACCCTCAGCCCGGACGCGTAAAACAGCTCGAGCATGCAGCGGTCGCGCACGTCAAACGCGCCGCCCCCGCGGACCGAGTCCAGCAGCGCCGCCACGTCCCCCTCCGTCAGCGTCCTCGGCAGCACCCGCCCGTGCCGCCTGGCCGTGATCGCCGCCGTGACGTTCTGCCGCAGGCGCCCCTCCGCCAGCAGGTAGCTGAAAAACACCTTTATCGCGACCAGCCGCCTCATGCGCGTCGCGATGGCGAGCCCCTGCCGCTTCCCGTGCAGGAGGAACGCCGCGACATGCCCGCGCGTGACCGCCTCGAACGCGCTCACGCCGCACGCCTCCTCCAGGAACAGGAAGAAGAACGACAGGTCGCGCTCGTATGCCGCGCGCGTGTGCTCCGACAGCCCGCGCTCATACGCAATCGAATCCAGAAACTGTGCCGCTTGCCTCCGCATAAACACCCCGAAAAAGAAACCTCACACTTGCACGCAATAAACCCAGCGTGCAGTCCGTTTATAATAATACCTGTTTTATCGCATTTTGAAAAATCAAAAACGTAATCAATTCTAGCCGCCACTGTTCGACAGACCTGCTAGTGCAAGAGAGGGCGCGAATGAAAACACTCTTTGTGGAGACCGTGTCCGAGATGGGCGGGGCGCAGCAGAGCCTGCTCGAACTCTGCACGACGTTACCGTCGTTTAACGTCGAGGCCGCCGCCGCAGTCCCGCTCGGCCCGCTCCACGACGCGCTCCGCGCCGCCGGCGTGCGCGTTTACGCGACCCCGCACATCCGCGCGCGCCGCCGGGGGCTGGGCCTCTTCGCCACGCTCTTCAAACTCTCCGCCGCGCCGTGGCCCATCGCCAAGGCCATCCGCGATTTCGCCCCCCACATCGTCCACGCCAACACCACCGCCGCCACGCTCGCCATCCGCAGGGTCCCGCGCAACACCCTCCTCTTCTCGCACATCCGCGACCTGCGCGTCCCCCGCCTCGCCCTCCAGTCCGTCTTCAAGCGCAGCACGCGCGTCATCGCCATCTCCACCGCCCTCGACAACTACCTCAGCACCGTCGTCCCCCAGTCCGAGCTCGGCCGCATCCGCACCATCCGCAACGGCATCGACACCACGCGCTTCACGCCCGGCGACAAGCCCGCCGCCCGCCAGCGCTTCGCCCTCCCCCCGGACGCCCCCCTCATCGGCATGGTCGCGCACATCAGCCCCTGGAAGGCGCACGACACCTTCATCGCCGCCGCCGCGAAAATCAGGGCCGCCCGCCCGGACGCGCACTTCGTCATCGCCGGCCGCGACCTCTTCGGCGATCAGGCCGACTGGCTGCGCGGCCTGCGCGCGCAAGCCGCCGACGCCGGCCTGCGCACCGCCCTCCACTGGGTCAGCGACCTCGACCGCACCGAGGCCCTGCTCCCCGCGCTCGACGCCCTCGTCCACCCCGCCCGCCGCGAACCCTTCGGCCGCAGCGTCTGCGAGGCCATGGCCGCGCGCGTCCCCGTCGTCGCCGCGCACTCCGGCGGCATCCTCGACATCATCACCCACGGCGTCAACGGCATCTTCGTCCCCGAGGACGACCCCGGCGCCATCGCCCAAAGCGTCGCCCGCCTGCTCGACGACCCCGCCTACGCCGCCAAACTCGCCGAGGCCGGCCGCCAGCACATCCTGCAACACTTCACCAAAGAACGCCTCGCCCAGCAGCTCGCCCACGAATACGCCCACGCCATCGCCGCCGAGGCCCACGGCAAAGACAGCGACACCGACGAGTGACAGGCCGCGGGGTTGGAGGAGGGCGAGACAGGGGGCCCCAATTGGAGGGCGAGACAGGGGTCCCCATTGGCGCGGCGTGCGGCCAATGGGGCAGGAAGCCGCCGCGAGCCGCCGCAATGTGCCTA
>WRJS01000060.1 GCA_009778475.1 Kiritimatiellota bacterium
TCCTTCCGGTACGAGACGCCGAACGGCGCCGCCCCACCCGGGGACGGCGCCGTTCGGCGGTGGACTCAGCTCACTCGGAGAGGCGCAGGCCGCTCTCGGTGTCGAAGACGTGCACGTCGGCCGGGTCGGTGGTGACGTAGATCGTCTCGCCCTTGCCGACCTTGTCCTTGGCGCTGACCCGGACGATGATCGAGGACGGCGTGCCCTCGACGTCGCAGGAGCCGTAGACGAACGAGTCGGAGCCGAGCTCCTCCACGACGGTGACCTTGACCGGCAGACCCTCGCCGGCGCCGACCAGGCGCCAGGCCTCCGGACGGACACCGACGGTGATGTTGCCCTGCATCTTGGTCGCCGCGGCCGGGTCGACCGGCACGTTGTAGCTGCCGATCTTGGCGGTGCCGTTGTCGGCCTTGGCCTCGATGAGGTTCATCTGCGGGGAGCCGATGAAGCCGGCGACGAACAGGTTGACCGGCTTGCTGTAGAGGTTCAGCGGGGTGTCGACCTGCTGCAGCTCGCCCTTGTTCATCACCGCGACCCGGTCGCCCATGGTCATGGCCTCGACCTGGTCGTGGGTGACGTAGACGGTGGTGACGCCGAGGTCGGCCTGGAGCTTGGCGATGTCCGTACGGGTCTGCACGCGCATCTTCGCGTCCAGGTTCGACAGCGGCTCGTCCATGCAGAAGACCTGCGGCTGGCGGACGATGGCGCGACCCATCGCGACCCGCTGGCGCTGGCCGCCGGAGAGGGCCTTCGGCTTGCGGTCGAGGTACTCGGTCAGGCCGAGGATGCGGGCCGCCTCGTCGACGCGGCGCTTCTGCTCCGCCTTGTCGACCTTGGCCATCTTGAGCGAGAACGCCATGTTCTCGGCCACGGTCATGTGCGGGTAGAGCGCGTAGTTCTGGAAGACCATCGCGATGTCGCGGTCCTTCGGCGGCAGGTCGTTCACGCACACGCCGCCGATGCTGACACGGCCGGAGGTGATGGCCTCCAGCCCCGCGATCATGCGCAGCGTCGTGGACTTGCCGCAGCCCGAGGGCCCGACCAGCACGAGGAACTCCCCCTCGCGCACCGTCAGGCTCACCCCGTCCACCGCGACCGCGCCGCCCTCATAGCGCTTGCAGACATTCTCTAAAACGACTTCGGACATGAGGCAACAGTATAGACGTTTTGGGCGTGCGTGTCCATAAGCAAACCTTGAGGGCGTGGCACGCGGGTACAGGGGGGGGGAGGGCGGACACCCCCCCGATCGACACTCCGGGGTGCTGCAGCATCAGCCTTGTTATACGGGGCATGATCTACAAGACATTTCTTTAGCATCCCTAGCCTGTTGTGCAAGTCAACCATCGTGTAGTCACGTGCGGGGTGTTCTGCGACTGTCATCGCGTTTGCGAGCAAGCAGAGCGAGGCGATGAAACAAGGTTTGAATTTCATGTGTCGGTCCTTTCGCTTATTCGACCGCCGTCGGCGGCGCATAATGCCGGGAGCGCAAGGCTTCCGCCCTGCCAAGTAATAAATGCAAGGCGGAAGCCTTGCGTTCCCGGCACATGCGTCATCCCTTTCTCCTTCGCATGAACCAGAGGGCGGCGAGGGCGAGGTGCAAGGATGGCGAGGTAGAGCCAGCGGCCAGCGGGGGCGTTCGGCTCACGGGGACGTTCGCCCTCCATCCCTGACTCCTCTCCCCCGATTTCTGATTTCTCATTCCTAATTCTCCCTTATGGCCCGCCGCCGCCCTGCCTTCGGAGCCACCTGCAACGGTTTGGTTTTTCTCATCGGGCCTCTGCGCTTCGCGCGGGTCGAACGACTCTATGGAAAGGGGGACAAGCAATTTTTTCAATGCGTTGTAGTCTGCCCCAAGGTCAGGGATAGGGATTATCTTGAGATACCCTTCGCCGTCAAAGGCTATCTCATGCGCGAGTTCGCTGATGTCCCATCCTCTGGGGTCTTTAGCATAAGCTTCATAAACGCAAATAAGTTTCGGAGGTTGTCCGTCCTGCGTCAGGCTATAAAAGCCATCCACTCAGGCAGAGACAGAATTATAACTGTCAGGGTCTCCGTCCTCCTTAAACATATATTGCCATTCCCCGTTTTCAAACCGATAGAGATACCAACAGTTTCCGTGGTATCCGCCAATTCCTTATCCCTTCCCTTGGCTTTGCCGCATTCCCACCACAGGGGAATCAATAATACCAGTGTACCATAACCCCCGCGCCATGGAAGCTGAAAACACCTGGTTTTTATTCTCGCGCAGAGGTGCAGAGGGAGAGGTGACAGGTGATAAGTAATAGGTAATAAGTAATAGGTAAAATGTAAAAGATGAAAGGTATCTGCCAGAAAATCCTTTGTGACCTTCGTGCCTTTGTGTGAGAAAAAAAGATAAAGGGCAAGCAGCAATAAGCGTTGACGTGGTTAATGGGTTTGGGCATACTATTTATTAACCGAAGGCGATTTATCTTATGGGAAAGGGATTGAAAATTACAGGATTTATTGTGTTGAGTGCGGTGGCGGTTCTTGCCATCGCGCTAGGTATCGCGTGGTATGTGCGCGGGCAACAGGATGGGTTGAATCTTGATTTCAGAATCAGTCTTTCCAAGGGGGCTGGAATAGACATAGGTTTTCTCTGCGAGTGGCACTATCCCGCAACAAATGGCACACCGAAGACCGTTGAAGTTTGCTACAGTGAGGGAAGCGCCGTCCAGTGCTATCGCCTTGTGGGGAATTGTGTCACGAGTTACCATTTTGACCAGAGCTGTCGCTTTTGGCGAGAGATGGAGAAGGTCAGGACTCCAGCCGAGGACCGCGAGTTGCTGACCGGGCACAACGACTATTCCCCAGAATCCTGGGAGCCCTGCCTCAGTTTCGAAGAGAGATGGCGCACTCGTGCCGCATGGGATTTTAATGAGCAAGTGTGCCCGTTTGAAGAGAAGGGAGCGGGTTATGTAGCGGTGATGGCATGGAAATGGGTGCCGTTAGGCCCACCTCTCCCAGGTGCGCTGCCGAAAAGCAGATTAAATCCCGACTCATCGGCGGTTGCGGTGTGGCCGATGGGCGAGGCTCCCCCGGCGGTCAACGCATTGCATGATGCGGTTAAGGCCTTTATCACTGACCCGTCCACGCGTTATGATGAGTTCCAGCCCGCCTCGTATATACGCGGTTATCCCGTGCGTTCGCCTGAGCGCCCCGACCGCATCCATGTGCTGAAAGGATGGAGACAGCCTAGGGATTTTCACTGGAATCAGCGCGATGTGTTGAGATTCCTCCCATGTATGAACAGGGAACTGATGCCGATTGCAGAAGGCATCAACCCGTTCAAAGGGTTTGGAACGCCATACGCCCCCGGAAACTCGGTGACGCTCAATTACAGGTCTAAGGAAAAGGATTTTCGATGGTATCTCAAAGGGGATAATTTCTGGCATATAAAGATATATGGCGGAACAGTGAACAGTAATGAGTGGATAGAGGCTAGTGGTCAGAAAAAAGGAATAAAGAGCAGGTAAAAGGTGAAAGGTGGGATGCGCTACGGGATTGGGCTCACACGAAGGCACAAAGGACACAAAGGATTTTTTGACAGGATTAACAGGATTACCTATCACCTCTTACCTTTTACTTTTTATCTCTTTCACTCCCTTTGTGACTTTCGTGCCTTCGTGTGAGAAAAAATGAAAAAATAGAAAAAGAGTGTTGACATGACTAGAAGGATTTGATATAAATAATCCTATGAAAAGGTAGTCTATGTGGAAGGGATTGAAAAATACGGGCTTTGCGGTGCTGGGTGCGGTGGCTGTTCTTGCCATCGCGCTGGGCATCGTGTGGTATGTGCGCGGGCAACAGCAGGATGAGCCGGCTGTTGATGACAGAATAATTCTTGCTAGTGGGCGGTGGAAGACGGTTGACAGGATTTTTCTTTGCGAGTGGCACTATCCTTCGACCAACGGTGTGCCGAAAATCGTCGAGGTCTTTTATTATAATGCGGGGATTATCCAATGTTACCGAATCGAGGGAGACAATGTCACGGATTATCATTGTGTCCCAGTCGGCGGTTTCTGGCAGGAAATCGAGGAGGCAGCTGATTTTCCGCCGCAACGCAGGGATAGAGACCTCGTGCAACGCAAGAAAGGTTTAAGCCCGCCTCCCCCCTATCTCAACTATGAAGAGAGATGGCGAATCCGTGCCGCATGGGATTTTAACGAGCAGGTGCGCCCGTTTGAAGAGAATGGAGCGGGTTATGCGGCTGTGATGGCATGGGAGTGGATCCCGTTGGCTCCCTCCCTGCCTAGCACGTTGCCGCAAAGCAGATTAAATTTCGACTCATCTGCAGCTGCGGTCTGGCCTATGGGGGAATCCCCCCCTGCCATCAATGCGTTGCATGGCACAGTTAAGGTCTTTATGGCCGACCCGTCCACGCGCGAGAGCCACGCCTCGTATCTGCGCGGTTGCCCGGTGTTGCCGCCTACGCATTCTGTGCGCATCCACAGACTTAGGGCTTGGAAAGACTCTTCGGATTTCGATAATCGTCAACGTTATGTGCTACGGTTTCTTCCGGGTATGGATAGGGCGTTGATACCGATTGATGAGGGGGTGAACCCGTTCAAAGGGTTTGAGACGCCATACGCCCCCGGAAACTCGGTGACGCTCAATTACAGGTCTAAGGAAAAGGATTTTCGATGGTATCTGAAAGGGGATAATTTCTGGCGCGTGGAAGTGTACGGCGGCGAGCGGGAGCTCGTCAGTCAGGAATGAGAAATGCGGAGTCGGCGGAATGGCTCAAAAAAGGAGGTTAGGATGAAAAAAGGCTTGATGGTGTTTGGGTTGATTGGCGTGGCTGCGGCTACGGATGCTTTATGTGCGCATCCCACATTGACGCGGTATGAGCGGATTGGGAATGAGGGGGTATTTGATTTGGTCATTTATTGCGCTGTAGATAAGGTCGGGGACAACAACGGGAATCATCGTCCATCTGATGATTCACAGTATTCGGAACAAGATATTGCAGAGGAAATGATCTGCCACTGGGCAGATGCCTTGACCGAAGCATCCTGCGGGGTTCACTACCTTCGAACCATCATCTTCTACACTGGCGACAATAACCCAGGCCGTCATGATGTCTTCTGGCGCATCGCACCAGGCCGTTCACAAGCAGTGAACACAATTAAATCCGGTGAGGAGGGGCGTATCGAGTTCTTCGAGAGGGATTACTTGGAAAACAGGGCTGGCTGGGAACTTGGGGGTTACACTTTGGGACACGAGGGCATACACTACTTGTACGGGCTCAGGGATGAGTATCTCGATAAGAAAGGCAATGAGCTTTTTCCAGAACGACTGCGTGTCAGATCCTCCATCATGAACAATCAGCACCTTGCGGCCAACAGGAATTACAGGTGCCTGAATCTCTCCATCAAGTATCAGGGCGGCCTGAATATTTACAGGCCTTACAAAGAATGGGAGAACACGAAATATACTTTGCAGCATCACACATACGGGATGAGTTGTTGGGAGACGCTGGCGTACAAGCCCAAGGAGGGGTCGATACTGAAACTCAGTGATACCGAGAAAGCACATGCACGCCGCCCGTTTTACCCTGAGTTGCAGCTTGTTGCGCCGAAGGGGATGAACCCGCCGCCGGTCACGTTGAGCGCGGCCACGCCGCTGGATCAACTGGAGTCGCGGAAGTACCTGAACATCATTTGGAACCCGGAGGAGGTGAAGACGGTGGTCATCGACAAGTCGAGCTCGATGGCGGGCGGGGGCTTGGACAACGCGAAGGCGGCGGCGTGTGATTTAATCGACAGGGTTGAGGACAATACGGTGGTGTCTATCCTCGCGTTTGACGCGTCGGTGGAGTTGGTGCACGGTTTCCTGAAGGTCACGAACGGCGCGAACCGCGCGGCGCTGAAGGGCGCGGTCAACGGCATCGCCCTCGGTTCCGGCACGGCCATCGGCGACGCGGCGCGGACGGCGTTGAACAACCTCGTCGATTACGGTCTATCGAACTGCACGGCAACGGTTTACCTGCTTTCGGATGGTGAGAATAATGCGGGCGAGGATCCTTATGCTGTCATTGGAGACCTCGCGGCGAACCGCGTCTCTTTCTACGGCCTGGGGTACGGTTTTGAGGCGGACGGCGTGCTGGGGCAGATGGCGCTGGAGACGGGCGGGGCGTTCGTGAACGGGCTGGCAGGGGTGATGGAGGTGAAGGAGGCGTTCATCGAGGCGAACGCGCGGGCCTCGGATCGCGTGATCGCGGCGCAGGGCGCGGTCGGCGCGGGGGTGACGGCCGTGGACATCCCCGTCATCATCGACTCGACGCTGACCAACGATTTCCGGCTGACGGTGAACGTGTCGGGCGGGGCGGCGGCGCTCTCGCTGGCGGAGCCGGGCGGGGCGCCCGCGCACGCGGTGGCGGGGGTTCCGGAGAGCGACGGCAGCACGACGTGGGATTTCTGGTTCGCCGCGCCCGCGCAGGGGGTGTGGCGTCTCACGGGGACGAAGGATGCGGGGGCGGCGCTCCGCTACATCTGCGACGCGAAGACGCGCGGCGGCACGTATCACCTCTCTCTCGCGGATGCGGCGTGGGACGAGGAGGGCGATGAGTTTGTGGTTCTGGCGTGGCTGGGGAACGAGGCCTGCACGGACGGCGCGGCGGTCACGGCGCAGGTGACGCTGACGAACGGGACGGTGCTGACGGCGGCCTGCACGAATTTCACGGCAGGGGGGTACGCGGCGGCGTTCGCGGGAAGCGGCAAGTGGCTGTTCGAGGGCGCGCGGGTGACGGTGACGGCGGGCAACCCGAACGGCGAGGCGTTCGAGACGTGGCGCGAGGCGACGTGCGGCGCGAGCGCGACGCCGGACGCGCCGATTGCGGAGGACTTCACGCGCGTGGCGTCGATGACGGTGGTGTGGCCGCGGGTGAAACTGACGGTCATCGACGGCACGGGCTCAGGGCGCTACCGCCCCGGCGAGGTCGTGGCCATCGCGACCAACCTGCCGCCGGGCAAGTTCACGTTCCTGCACTGGGGGGGCGACACGCAGACGGTGGCGAGCGTGACCTCGCGCCAGACGGCCGTGACGGTGACGGAGGACATGACAATCCGCGCGGTGTGTCAGGCGGCGTCATTGGAGGCGCCATTGACTTACATGGTGGTGAGCCTGGACTACGGGGGGCATTATTTCCAGTCATTCCCCCATCCTGCCGGAACCCATCCGGATTATGGCTCGCCGGGGTACATCAGCAGCCGCACGACGCATCTGGTGCTGCGGCGGGTTGACCCGGAGCCGGAATGGGACTACCACGTGCTGAATTACTGGGATGACCAGGAGGCGACGCGCGAGACGATCCTCACGCAGTTCAGCGCGTATTACATCGGCGTGTTCCCGGTGACGCAAGGGCAGTGGCAGCACGTCATGGGGGCGCTCCCGCCCAGCACGTATCAGGGGATGTACAACACGTGGCACCCTGCGGAGCAAGTGTCTTATGCGGACATCCGTGGCAACGCGCTGGGGGCGCAGTGGCCGGGGGGCGCGGAGGTGGACGGCGGCTCGTTCATGGGGCGGCTGAGGGCGCGCACGGGGCTGGCGTTCGACCTGCCCACGGAGGGGCAGTGGAACAGGGCCATGCAGAAAAACTGGAAGGGAGAACCCAACTCGGAGGAGATGGTCGGCTGGACATCCCTGAACAGCGGCGGCACGACGCATGAGGTCGGTTCCAGCATGATCGGCGTGCTGGGGCTCTACGACATGCTGGGGAACGTGAAGGAGTGGTGCCTGGACTGGTTCGGCACGCCGGTCGGCACGAACATGGGGATAGAGGACGGCATGGATATCTACATCGACCCCGAGGGACCGGCGTCGGGCTCGCAGCGCGTCCAGCGCGGCGGCTCGTACCTGACGAGCGTCAACGACACATGGCCCGCCCCTTACAGTTCCAGCCACACCATGCGCTGGGGCGGCGCGCCGTCCGGCAAGGCCTCGGACGTGGGCTTCCGCGTGGCGCTGACCTATCGGCTGGTGAGCGTGACCATCAACGGCGTGACCCGCCCGGTGCTGGCCGGCGCGGCCACGCCCGTGTCCGCCCCCGACGTGCCGGGGCAACGCTTCACAGGCTGGTCCGTGGACACGACGGCCCCGGGTCTCGGGGACGCGTTCGCGGCGAACGCCCCCAACACGTTCGTGTCCGTCCCTGCGGGCGCGAGCCTGACGCTGACCCCGCTCTACGAGCCGGTCCCGCCCCCGCCGCCGCCCTACCACGACGTGACCTACGAGGATGCGCCCGTGCTAGTCAAGGACTTCAAGGTCGCGTTTGCGGACGGGCAGGTCGTGCTGTCGTGGGACGCGCTGGACGGCGAGGAAGTGACGGGCTACGGCATTGGGGCGAAGGCCGCGCTGACGGATTTGGAGTGGGAGCCGCTGTTCGAGGACGACGGCATTGAGATCACCGAAGACGATGGGCATTTCACGGCAACCGTCCCCACGGCGCTGGCGAACGACGATGGCCAGCGGTACAAGTTCTTCCAGATTCGTGCGGTCGTCGAAAGGGAATAAGACGTTCTACGGGTGAGACTTGTTGTGAAATTGCTTGTATCTCTTCACACGGAAAGCCACCCCGTCAGAACCACCCCGTCCGCCAATGGCGTCCACCCCTCCACGGGAGGGGAATCGGCTGCCACCCCTCCAAAGGCGGGGAATTCATGTCCGAAACCCCTCCAGCGGAGGGGCATCCTGCGTAGAAATTCCCCTCCTTTGGAGGGGTGGCAGCCGCAGGCAGCCACGGGCAGGAATGCCCGTGCCACCTTGTTTCCGCCTACCTGATCTCCGCGTGATACTCTTGGATGGACTTGACGGAGCCGTGGTCGGCGCGGGCGGCGGCGATGCCGTGGGCGGCGGCCGCGGCGGCGGCGAGGGTGGTCATGTAGGGGACTTTGTATTTGAGCGCGGCCTTGCGGATGGAGGCGTCGTCGGCGAGGGCGTCGCGGCGGGCGCTGGGGGTGTTGACCACGAGGCTGACCTGTTTGTTGACGATGAGGTCGAGGACGTTGGGGCGGGTCTCGTTGATCTTGCCGACGATCTCGGCCTGCACGCCGTGCGCGGCGAGGAAGTCGGCCGTGCCGCTGGTGGCGTGGAGGCGGAAGCCGAGGTCGGCGAAGGCCTTGCAGGCGGCCGCGGCCTGGGGGGGCTTCTCGGAGAGGCTGACGAGCACGGCGCCGTCGCGGGGGAGGGTGGCGCTGGCGGCCTCTTGGGATTTGCAGAAGGCCACGCCGAAGGTCTTGCCCATGCCGAGGACTTCGCCGGTGGAGCGCATCTCGGGGCCGAGGACGGGGTCGACGTTGGGGAACTTGTCGAAGGGGAACACGGCCTCTTTGGCGCCGTGGTAGGGGAGGCGGCGGGGGGCCAGGCCGCAGGCGGCCATGGGCTGGCCCATCATGAGGCGGGTGGCGGCGTTGGCCATCGACAGGCCGCAGACCTTGGAGACGATGGGGACGGTGCGGGAGGCGCGGGGGTTGGCCTCGAGGACGTACACCTTGCCGTCCTCGATGGCGTATTGCATGTTCATCAGGCCGCAGACGCGGAGCTCTTTGGCGATGCGGCGGGTGTAGTCTTGGATGACGGCGAGGTTGGCGTCGGAGATGTTGACGGGGGGGAGGACGCAGGCGGAGTCGCCGGAGTGGACGCCGGCGAGCTCGATGTGTTCCATGACGGCGGGGATGAACACGTCGGTGCCGTCGGAGACGGCGTCGGCCTCGCACTCGAGCGCGTCGCGGAGGAAGCGGTCGAGCAGGAGGGGGCGGTCGGGGGTGACGCCGACGGCCTTGGCGACGTATTCGCGGAGCTGTTTTTCGTCGTAGATGACTTCCATGCCGCGGCCGCCGAGGACGAAGGAGGGGCGGATCATGAGGGGGTAGCGGATGGCGGCGGCGATGGCGGTGGCCTGGTCGATGTCGCTGGCCATGCCGGACTCGGGCATGGGGATGCCGAGCTTGTCCATCATGTGGCGGAAGAGGTCGCGGTCCTCGGCGATGTCGATGGAGTCGATGGAGGTGCCGAGGATGTTGACGCCGGCCTCGGCGAGCTCGCGGGCGATGTTGAGGGGGGTCTGGCCGCCGAACTGGACGATGACGCCGAGGGGCTGCTCTTTGCGGTAGATCTGCAGCACGTCCTCGACGGTGAGCGGCTCGAAGTAGAGGCGGTCGGAGGTGTCGTAGTCGGTGGAGACGGTCTCGGGGTTGCAGTTGACCATGATGGTCTCGTAGCCCATCTCGCGCAACGCGAACGCGGCGTGGCAGCAGCAGTAGTCGAACTCGATGCCCTGCCCGATGCGGTTGGGGCCACCGCCCAAAATCATGACGCGGCCTTTAGGGGAAGGGGACGTAGGAGACCTAGGGGACGCAGGGGATAATTCCGTTTCACTCCCCTTCGTCCCCTGTGTCCCCTTCGTCCCTTCGTTATAAGTCGAGTAATAGTATTCCTTCCCCACCGCCCCCGACACCGGCACGGCGCACCACGTCTCGACGACGCCGAGCTTTTCGCGCTGTTCGCGCACGGCCTTCTCCTTGACGCACAGGAGGCGCGCCAGATACTTGTCGGCGAAGCCGTCCTTCTTCGCCTCAACCAGCAGGTCGTCGGGGGGCAGCGTGCCTTTGTGCGCCAGAATCTTTTCCTCCAGCTGCACAAGCTCGCGCATCTGCTGGACGAAGTAGGCCTTGATGAAGCAGGCGCCGAAAACCTGCTCGTCCGTCGCGCCCTTTCGCAGGGCCTCGTAGAGGATGAAGTGCGTCTCGCTGCTCGGGGTGCGGAGCATCTGCAAGAGGTCGTCCAGCGGCCGCTGGTTGAAGTCCTTGGCGAAGCCCAGCCCGTGGCGGCCGATCTCCAGCCCGCGGATGGCCTTCTGGAGCGTCTCCTTGTACGTCTTGCCGATGGCCATGACCTCGCCCACGGCCTTCATCTGCGTGCCGAGGCTGTCCTCGACGCCCTTGAATTTCTCGAACGCCCACCGCGCGAACTTCAGCACCACGTAGTCGCCCGACGGCGTGTATTTCTCCAGCGTGCCGTCGCGCCAGTAGGGAATCTCGTCCAGCGTCAGGCCGCTCGCGAGCTGCGCGGAGACCAGCGCGATGGGGAAGCCCGTCGCCTTCGACGCCAGCGCGGACGAGCGCGACGTGCGCGGGTTGATCTCGATGATGACCACGCGCCCCGTCCTCGGGTTGTGCGCGAACTGCACGTTCGTCCCGCCCACCACGCCGATGGCCTCGATGATTTTGAACGCCATCTGCTCCAGCCGCGCCATGAGCGCCTTGTCGATGGTCAGCATCGGCGCCGAGCAGAACGAGTCGCCCGTATGCACCCCCACGGGGTCGATGTTCTCAATAGTGCAGACGCAGATCATCTGGTTCTTCGCGTCGCGCACGACCTCGATCTCCAGCTCCTCCCAGCCGAGGATCGACTCCTCGACCAAAATCTGGTGCGTCATCGACAAGTCCAGCCCCCGCGCCGCGATCGCCCGCAGCTCCTCCATGTTGTACGCGAACCCCCCGCCCGCGCCGCCCATCGTGTACGCCGGGCGGATGACCAGCGGGAAGCCGATGTCCGCCGCGATGGCCTCCGCCTGCTCCAGCGTGTTCGCGATGCCCGAGCGCGGCGTGTCGATGCCGATGCCCTGCATCATCTGCTTGAACACGAGCCTGTCCTCCCCGCGCTCGATGGCCTCCAGGTTCACGCCGATGACCTTCACCCCGTACTTGCCGAGGATGCCCGCCTTATCCAGCGCGAACGCCATGTTCAGGCCCGTCTGCCCCCCGAGGTTCGGCAGCAGCGCATCCGGCCGCTCCTTCGCGATGATCTGCTCAAGGCGCTCCACGTTCAGCGGCTCGATGTACGTCGCATCCGCCATGACCGGGTCCGTCATGATGGTCGCCGGGTTCGAGTTCACGAGGACGATCTCATAGCCCAGCCCCCGCAGCGCCTTACACGCCTGCGTCCCCGAGTAATCGAACTCGCACGCCTGCCCAATCACGATGGGCCCCGAACCGATAATCAGCACCTTCCTCACATCATCACGCCGCATAATTTCAACCTGCCCTTTCATCCCGCGCACCACCAAACGACAATGCCCACAGTTGGGATTTCAGTATGTCATTTTCGGGCGGGCGTGTCGAGGGAAAAAGAGAAAGAAAGTGCAAGGCCGCGTTGCGCCACAATCAATGACGCCGAATATGGGGTGATGGACATGCCCGTGAACACGTGTTCTGAAAACGTTTATCGCAGGATCATGAGGGTGCCGCCTTCGGAGGTGAGGATGAGCTGGCCGTTGCGCACGACGAGCTTGTATTTCGAGGGGAAGCCGGTGAGGTCGGGTTTCCCGGTGAAGGTGCCGGAGGCGATCAGGTAGGTGCGGGCGGGCGGCTGGGCGGAGGTGTCGTCGGCGGGGATGACGGTCCAGTTGGCGATGTCCACGTTGTCGAGGGTGAGGTGGGAGCAGGTGTCGCCCTCGATCTTGACGCGGTAAACGCTGCCGTCGGCAAGCGTCCCGTTGGCGACGGTGCCGGAGCCGGTGACGGAGCGGACGGCCTGCGTGGTGCCGTTCAGGTCGAGCGTCGCGCCGGGGGCAAGGATGATGTCTGTGTCGGCGAGGAAGAGCCCGTTGTCGTCGAGGCTGACCTCCACGGCCGTGCGGACGAAGACGTAGAGGTCGCGGATGTCGTACTGGGCGGCATTGTAGGTGAAGGTGTAGTCGGGGTCGTTATTGCTCCATACGGGGTTGTTGCCGATGCCGACGCCGAGGGCGTTGCCCTCTGAACCGCAGTGGGAGATGGAGAGGAGGGTCTGCTGCGCGCCCCAGTTGTGTATCTGGAAGGAGCCGTGGCCGATGCTGGTGCTGGCGCCGTTGTCGTCGAAGTCGTAGGTGTTGGGGTCGCCGCCGATGTCGCCGAGGGTGGTGCCGGTGCCGTAGTTGGAGGGCCAGATCTCGAGGTTACCGGTGTCGGCGCCGGTGACTTCGGCGACGCCGCCGACGTTGGAGCGCACGTCCATGCCGAATACTTTCTGCTGCCACATGAAGGTGGCGCCGTTGCGGTTGGGGTAGCCGAGCTTGGTGCGGTCCTGGGTGTGGGCGTCGAAGGAGACCCAGACCCATTGGGTTTGGGTCTCGCCGACCTTGCGGATCTCGAGGAAGTAGGCGACGCGGTCGAAGGGCTCAGCCCTGTCGGAGTTGTCGGTGGCATAGGCGGTGCCGTTGTACGCGGCGGCGGCGGTGGTGGAGACGGGGGAGTAGTAAACCATGTCGTAGCCGTCGGCGAGGTCACCGACTTTGGCGCGGATGTCGCCGGGGACGGGCGCGTGGGCGGCATAGCCCGTGAGGTCCGTCACGCGGAGGGTGCCGCCGTTGACGCGGACGGCGGGGGGCTCGTCGTCGGGGATGACGGGCCCGGTGTCGCGGGTGAGGATGTAGAGGTTGCGGAGGGTGTATTCGTGCGCGTTCTCGGTGAACGTCCAGTCGAGGTTGACGCTGCTGTTGGGGTTGTTGCCGATGCCGATGCAGGGCCGGTAGCCGGGGGAGCCGAAGTGGTTGATGGCGAGGAGGGTCTCCCCGAGGCCGAAGTTGTGTATCTGGAGGCAGCCGTAGCCGCCGCCGATGCCGCCGGTGTTCGCATCGTCGAAGTCGTAGGTGGCGGCGTCGCCGAGGTAGCCGCGGTCGTTGAACGCGGAGACGGCGTTGTTGTAGTTGCCGGTGTAGAACTCGATGTTGCCGGTGTCGCAGTCGGTGACGGGGGTGACGGCGGGGACGTTGGAGCGGACGGTGAGGTTGCTGACCTTGCGCTGCCAGACGAGGCGGTTGCCGGGGAGGGGGAAGCCGGTCTTGGTGCGGTCGGGGGTCACGGGGTCGAAAGAGGCCCAGACCCACTGGCGGCCGTAGGTGGGGTGCTCGAGCTCGAGGGCGTAGGCGACGCGGTCGAACGCATTGGTGTTGGCAAGGGCGTTATCGACGCTCCAGAACGTGTTGTCCTGGATGGTGTCGGAGGTGTCGGGGAGGGCCCCGGCGTAAATGATGGCGTAGCCGTCGGCGAGGGCGCCGATGCCGGTGAGGATGTCGGCGGGGAGGGCGGGCGCGCCGGCCAGCACGGGGGCGGAGGGGACGCCGAGGTCGTCGTAGGGGTTGTTGACGGTGAAGAGCGAGCCGTCGCCGGGGTCGGTGAGGATCTCGAGGTAGTCGATGGAGTTGCCGTCCGCCGTGTTGCGGCCTTGGCGGTCGATGCCGAAGCCGGGGCAGGTGCCGTCGGGGTTGTTCCGCCCCCACCAGCCGCCTACGCCGCCGCCGCCCTGCGCGGCGCGGAGCTCGAAGCGGTGCGGGCCGGGGGTGAGCGTGACGGTGCACCAGGAGGGCCTGCCGCCCGTGTTGAGGACGAAGATGTTGTCGAAGCCGCGGCAGAGGACCATGCTGTCGTCGATGAGCAGGTAGAGGCGGTCGTCCATGTTCTCGATGAAGGTCCAGGTGACGTTGGTGGGGTCGCTGTTCCAGATGTAGCCGGTATAGACGAAGGTGCTGTTGTCGGCCCAGATGCCGCCGGGGTAGGCGGCGCTGGAGCCGCTGTTGTAGTTCAGCGCGCGCGTGGTGAACTGGATGTTGGGGCCGAACACGGCGGTGTCGGTGCTGTTGGTGCTGCGGTCGCCGCTGAGGCGGCATTCGCGCAGGCCCGGGATCTTGGCGGCCTGGAATTCCTGCGCGAACACGAAGGGCTCCATGCTGACGCGGGTGGAGAGGTCGAGCGTGCCGCCGCCGTCCTTGGTGAAGAAGGAGGTGACGAGCGAGCCGCCGGAGAGCGAGCCGCCGGTGGCGTGCGTGGCGACGTTGGTGTGGGCGTGCCCGCCGAGCGCAAGGCCGCCGCCGTCGAGGGTGATGTCCGAGCCGTCGGGCAGGGTGCCGTCGCCGGTCAGGGTGAGCGCGCCGCCGGTGACGACCGTGGGGCCGCCGTAGGTGTTGACGGCGCCGAGCGCGAGGGTGCCGTCGCCGGTCTTGGTGAGGCCGCCGGGGGGGGCGCTGATCACGTTGATGGAGGCGTTGTTGTTGCGGACGGACGCGCCGGCCGTTGCGCCGCCGCCGTAGATGTTGACGGCGGGGGCGCTGGTGTAGCCCGTGCCGGGGGAGATGATGCGGAAGCCTGTGACGGACCCTGCGGTGAGGAGGGCCTCGGCGACCGCGCCCGTGCCGCCGCCGCCCGTGATGAGGACGGCGGGCGGGGCGATGTAGCCCGCGCCTTGCCCGTTGACGTCGATGGCGGTGACGCCGATGGCGGACGCGCCTTGGAGCGGGAGGTCGAGGGAGGCGTAGATGCCGGGGGGGGTGTCGATGACGGCGCCGCCGGGGTGGACGGTGAGGCGGGCGGGGGTGTTGTTCGCGCCGGTCTGGACGATCGAGCCGCTCTGCGTGGCGCGGAGGGTGCCGCCGTTGAAGTTGACGGTGGCGGTGGCGGTGGCGGTGTTGTTGTCGCCGCCCTTGCGCAGGTGGGCGGTGCTGAGCGTCCCGCCGTTGAGCGTGACGGTCGCGTTGGGCGAGCCGTTGCGGTTGGCCATGACGATGCGGTGGGCCGAGACGGTGGCGTCCTCTTCGAGGGTCAGGTAGGCGTTCCCGTCGTTGCCGCTCCATTCGCCGAGGTGGAGCTCGGAGGCGCCGGTGTCGAGCGAGCCGTTGCCGGAGAGGTGGATGTGCCCGAAGCCTTGGCGGACGCCGAGCGTGCCGCCGTAGTAGTCGCCGATGATGCCTTGGGCGGGGACGGTGCCGGAGTTGAAGCGGACGTGGCCGTCGCCCTTGACACGCAGGATGCCGTAGCTGGCGTTGTTCGCGCCGACCTGGGTGTAGCCCTTGTTGGTGAGGCTGCCGCCGGAGATCTCGTAGTAGCCGTAGCCGGACTCGCCGATGCGGCCGTCGGCGTTCGCCCCGCCGATGTTGTGGAACGCGCCGCCGGTCTGGTAAACGGCCCCTGCGGCGTTGCCGTCGCGCCCGAGCCTGAGGCGGCCTTGGATGTAGGCGTTGTCGGAGAGGGTGAGGATGCCGCGCGAGCTGCCGGGCCCGCCGATGGTGATCTCGGGCTGGCCGCGGTTGTAGCCGTTGTCGGCGGTGACGATGGAGGTGCCGCCGCTGAGCGGGAGGATGCCGAGCGAGGCCGTCCAGTTGTCGAGGCCGACGCTGACGCCGTAGGGGCCGATGTCGAGCGCGCCGCTGAGGTGGAGCGTGCCGTCGTGGACGCGGATGTTGCCGGGGGTGGGGTACGCGCCGGAGAGGGTGAGGGCGCCGGGGCCGAACTTGGTCAGGCCGGTGGCGGGCCAGTCGGCGGTGTAGTCGAGCGATGTCCCTGCGGGGACGTCGATGCCGAGCCCGGCGGAGCGCGGGAACGCCACGGCGGCAGGGAGGTTTTCGATTTCGGCGAGCGACCAGCCGTCGGGGGCGTGGCGGGCGACGAACACGCCCGTGCCGCTGACGGTGAGCGCGGCGGGGGCGGCGGGGACGGACGCGGGGGCCGCGGCGTAGAGGAGGCCGCCCGTGACCGCCACGGGGCCGGTGAAGGTGTTGGCCGTGTTCAGGAGGTAGGTGTTGCCGCCGTAGGCCTTGACGATGCCGCCGTCGCCGGAGACGGGGCCGGTGATCGCGTGGTGGGCGTTGACGTTCTGGTTGCCGATGGTGACGGCGCCGCTGCCGAGGACGACGGGCCCGGCCCAGATGTTCTGGTTGGTCACGCCGTTGCGGGGGGAGATGCACGAGCCGCCCTCGAGCAGGAGGGTCCAGTAGTGCGGGGTGCTGATGGCGTAGAGGTCGAGCGCCGCGCCGTCGCGCACGGTGAGGGTGTTCAGGTCGGAACCACCGAGGGCGGTGGAGGTCTCCAGCCCGAACACGCCGCCCTGCACGTCGATGGACGTGTCCGGGGTGATGCCGCGGATCTGCGTGGCGGTCATGATGAACGCGTTGGACCCGGCCTTGGCGAGGGAGTGGCCGCCGAAGTCGAAGGTGCCGTTGCGGATGTCGATGCGGCCGCGGTTCACGTCGTTGTAGATGAAGGGCCATGCGCTGGCGTTGCCGCCGATGCCCGCGTCGCCCGCGAGGGTGATGGAGGTGAAGGCGTTGTACTGGCACCCGTCATGGTAGTAGGTCAGCGCGCCCAGCCCGTCGGGGCCGTAGCCTGCGATGGTGACGGTCTTGGGGAGGGTGATAGTGTTGTTGGCGGCATTGCCGATGGCGAGCGCGCCGCCGGGGGCGACGGTGACACCGGGCGCGGCGGATACCCCCAGGGATTGCGAGTGCGTGACCTCGAGGGTGCCGTTGGAGATGGCGACGGCCCCGGCGAACGTGGGGTTGGCGACGTTGAACAGGACGGTGCCGCCGCCGTCCACGGTGACGGGCTTGCTCCCGGAGATTTTCCCGTTGAACACCTGCGCCACGCCAGCGGGCGGGGCGAGCGTGACGGGCGTGCCGAAGAGCGTCAGGCCGCTGATGAAGGCCGGGCCCAAGAGGGCCAGCGGGTCGCCGCCGGTCGTGGTGAGGTCGGTGGGCGCGCCGTTGTCGAGGAGGGCGGCGGAGACGGCGAGCGGCCCCGAGAGCGTGATGGCGCCGGCGGCGGGCGGCGTCCCGGCGGTGGGGGCGAGCTCTTCGTTGGTGAGGCCGTAGCAGCCGATGGAGCTGTTCAGGGAGGTCTCGCTGAAGCGGAGCGTGCCGCTGGCGGGGGCGGCGTAGCGGAACACGAGGGCGCGCGGCTCGCCCGGCTGGGCCGAGAACACGATGGACGCGTCGGGGACGGTCGCGGAGGCCGTGTAGAACTGGAGGATGCAGCGGCGCTCGGCGGTGGAGGGCACGTCCCAGGCGCGGAAGAAGAAGGTGGCCTCATAGACCGCGCCGGGCGTGAGGCCGGTGAGCTGGGCGGTGTAGTTGCCTTGGTAGTTCATGTCTTGGAGGAGCGCGAGCAGGCCGGGGCACGTCTCGGGCGGGAGGTTGTTCGTCCATGCGTTCCAGTTGGCGTAGTTGTTGCCGTTGGGGAAGCCGGAGTAGTTGGGGCCCGTGCCGTTGGCCGCGCCTTGGGTGAACGCGACGCCGTTGATGGTGGCGGGGGGCTGGTTGCCGAAGTCGAGGAGGTGGGTGTAGGTCTTGGCGGGGGAGATGCCCGTGGCGGCATCCGTCGTGAGCGGGACGACGGAGAGGGTGTAGAGGCCAGGGTAGGAGAGGTTGGCGTTCGCGCCGGGGGCGGTGAGCGTGCCGTTGATGACCGCGAGCGGGGCCTCGGCGGAGAGGTAGCTGACGGCCAGGACGCCGCCGCCGAGGTCGAGGGTCGCCGGGGCCGGTGCGGCGTAGTGGAGCTGGCTGAGGGTGGTCAGCGGCGCGGCGATGGAGAGGTCGCCGGCGGGCGCGGTGGTGACCGTGGCCGCGGAGCCGGGGGCGTCGGGGATGGTGTCGTTCACGACGGGGACGGCGGGCGCGGGGGCGGGCGCGAGGCCGTTGGCGCCCGTGTATTGCGCGGGGCCGCCGTTGAGGATGACCCAGCCGACGGGGCCGTCCGCGAGGCCGGAGATGAAGATGCGGTTCGCGGCCGTGCCCGCGCCGGGGGCGGCGACGATGAGCGTGTTGCCGTTGGGCGTGATGGACGCGAAGGTGGCCGATGACGCTGTGGCTGCGGGGACCGAGAGGATGGAGGGCGAGGTGAGCGTGGTGGCGGGGAGGCTTGCGGTGTAGGTGCTTGCGCCGGTGGCGTTGAGCGCGAGCGCGCCGCCGCTGAGCGCGAGCGCGCCGGTCCCGAGGGTGGCGCCGTCGGTCAGCGCGAGGGTGCCGGACTCGACGGTGGTCGCGCCGGTATAGGTGTTGACGGCGGTCAGCGTGAGGGTGCCGGACGAGGTTTTCGTGAGGCCGCCCGCGCCGGAGCGGACGCCAGAGAAGGTGGTGTCGCCGAAGGACTCGAAGACGATGGTGCCGTTGCCGGAAATGCCGCCGGAGATGGAGAGGGGCGCCGCCCCGGCGTTCTCGATGACGGCGTAGTTGTTTTCGACGGTGAAGGATTTGTCCGTGGCGGAGGGCGCGCCGCCCGTGACGCGCAGGCGGGCCGGGATGTTGTCCTGGACGGGATTCTGGAAATTCAGCACGGTGCAGGAGCCGAGCGGGTTCGGGGTGCCGTTGGGGGCGAGGAAGGCGACCTCGATGCAGTTGCCGCGGTCGATCGCGAGGGTGCCTTGGATGTCGTTGTCGGGGTGGTTGAGGACGAGCGTCCCCTTGGTCCAGCCGCCGACGGTCTCGAAACCGTAGGGGCAGTCGAGCTGGACGTTCATCTCGAAGCGGTAGGTGTTGACAGCGACGCGGGCGCGGCCGCTGGTGTTGGAGGGGACGATGCGCAGGACGGCGCCCTCGCCGTTGAACGCGCCGCCCCTGTCGATGGCGAAGAGCCAGTCGTTGCGGCAGAATACGTTGGTGGAGTATGGGGCGAAGTTGAGGTTGACGGGGCCGTCGTATGTCCAGATCGCGCCGATGGTCGTGCGGTCGGTGAACGTGAGCGGTGCGCTGATGCGGGTCTCGAGGCGTATCCAGTTGGCGTCGGTCTCTTCCGTGCCGGAGGGGCGCTGGAGCTTGCCGAACGTGATGGGGCCCGTGCCGCGCAGGGTGACGTTGCGGGAGGCGTTGTTGGTGTAGGCGTTGATGAAGAGCGTCTTGGACGGCTCGTAGTTATAGGGGTACAGGTCGCCGTTGACGAGGACGGGCGCGGCGATCGTCTGGTCGTGGGCGCACCCTGCGGAGAGGGTGACCGGGCAGCCGCTGCCGAGGTTCAGCAGCTCGCCCGTGAGGCCGATCGTGTAGGCGGCGGCCCCGGGGCCGAACGTGATGCCCGCGCTGGTGGCCGCGCCGCCCAGCGGGATACTGGTCTTGCCGTTTCCGCCGCCGGAGAAGACAGCGGTGTCCGAGGCGGACGGTACGCCGCCGTCCCAGTTTTCGGGGGTCACCCAGAGGGCATCCGCGCCCAGGCCCGTCCAGACCTTTTCGGCGGCCGACACCGCAGGCGCGGCCCCGCCTAGGAATGACAGAAACGCAACCGAGAACATCACACGACCCATCGTATTCGCTTTCATCACACACCTCCACCTGATTTGAGACCCGTGTACACCTGTAACACCAGCCAAGTTTTTTACCTTCCCAATTTAAAAAACAGAAGTATAGCACCTGCGAGAAAAACGGTCAAGGCCCAAGGTTACGAAATATCTCGCCCGCAGGACATGTTTGACATCCTGTACGAAAATATGCTATAAATTTAACCCTTAATTGGGCAAGAGCCATGAAAAAAACAAACAAAGAGCGTATTGCGGAACTGGTGCGGCAACTCCTTGCGGAACTGGGGGAGGACCCTGCGCGCGAGGGGCTGAAAGGCACGCCGGGGCGCGTGGCGGAGGCGCTGGCGTTCCTGACGGGCGGTTACGGGCAGTCGCCGCGCAGGGTGCTGAACGGGGCGGTGTTCCAGGCGCACCTGAACCACATGATCATCGTGCGCGACATCGAGGTCTACAGCCTGTGCGAGCATCACCTGCTGCCGTTCTACGGGCGGTGCCACGTGGGCTACGTCGCGGACGACAAGGTGCTGGGCGTGAGCAAGATCGCGCGGATCGTCGATTGCTTCGCGCGGCGGCTCCAGATTCAGGAGCGGCTGACGGAGCAGGTCGCGCAGTCCATCCTCGAGGAGTCGGGCGCGGAGGGCGTGGGCGTGGTGATGGAGTGCCGCCACCTGTGCATGATGATGCGCGGCGTGGGCAAGCAGAATTCGGTGATGACCACCTCGGCGGTGCTGGGGTCGTTCCGCACGGAGGCGGCGACGCGGCAGGAATTCCTCTCGCTCATCAACAGCAAGTAATAAGTAATAGGTAATAAGTAATAAGTAATAGGTAATAGGTGATAGGTTTTGAAAATAAAAGGCAATCTTGTTAATCCTGCAAATCCTGTTAATCCTGTCAAAAATAATGGCTTGGAAAACAATGCGGTTGTGGAGGCGGCGCGGGAGGTTGCGCGGAAATTGGCGCGGGCGGGGTTTCAGGCGTATTTCGCGGGGGGGTGCGTGCGCGACGCGCTGCTCGGGCGGGCGCTGAAGGATGTCGATATCGCCACGTCCGCCACGCCGTCGCAGGTGGAGCGGCTGTTCGACGGGCGAACGGTTTCCGTGGGCAAGGCGTTCGGCGTGATTCTGGTCCAGCACGGCGGTTTCGCGTTCGATGTGGCGACGTTCCGCACGGATGGCGCATACGCGGACGGGCGGCACCCCGAAGAGGTTTGCTTCTCGACGCCCGAGCATGACGCGCAACGGCGCGACTTCACGGTGAACGGTTTGTTCTGCGACCCCGAGGGCGGGGAGGTCATCGACTTCGTCGGCGGCTTGGCGGACTTGGATGCGCGGGTCATCCGAGCCATCGGCGACCCCGAGGCGCGTTTCCGCGAGGATCACCTGCGGATGCTGCGGGCGGTGCGGTTCGCATCCGTGCTGGGGTTCCGCTTGGATGCGGACACACGCGAGGCGATTGCGCGTTGCGCCGAGTGGATTCAGCGCGTGAGCGCGGAGCGTGTCGCGGTCGAGATTGTGCGGATGCTCTGCGAGTCGCCGCGCCCGTCGGTGGGGCTGAACCTGCTGCTGGAGACGGGGCTGCTCGCGCAGGTGCTGCCCGAGGTCGTCGCGTTGCGCGGCACGGAACAGCCGCCGCAGTTCCATCCCGAGGGCGACGTGTGGACGCACACCTGCCTGATGCTCGACGACCTGCCCGCGCCGCGTGACCCTGACCTGACGCTCGCGGTGCTGCTCCACGACATCGGCAAGCCCGTCACGTCCTGCATTGCGCCGGACGACGAGACGGGCGTGCCGCGCATACGTTTCCCGAGCCATGCGTCCGTGGGCGCGCGGATGACGGAGGCGATCCTGACGCGCCTGAAGCTCCCGTCTGAGCGTGTCGCGACCGTGACCGCGCTGGTGGGCGAGCACATGCACTTTGTGAATGCGCCGGAGATGCGCCGGGCGAAGCTGCGCCGTTTCTTGGGCGGGCCGCACTTCCCGAAGATGCTGGATCTGATACGCCTCGACATCACGCACAGCAACGGCGATTTCTCGACGTGGGATTTTTTGAAGTCCGCGCATGACGCGTTCACGAGCGAGCCTATCCTGCCCGAGCCGAAAATCCGGGGGCGCGACCTGCTGGCGATGGGGGTCAAGCCGGGCCCGCAGATGGGGCTGCTGCTCCGCGAGCTTTACGACGCGCAGCTTGAGGGGCGGCTGGAGGAGGCGGTGAATCAGTTGAGGGCAAGAACAGAGGGTGGAACGGGAATGGAAGGGGCAACGGGGGAAAAGAGAAACACCTGTACCCCGTAAGGTTTTTATGCCCCCTGTAGCCCTGTGGTTCCGTA
>WRJS01000061.1 GCA_009778475.1 Kiritimatiellota bacterium
TGTCGGGCGTGGCTTTGAGGGTCACGGACTTGCCCGCCGCCACCTGCACCGTCCCCACGGGGGACACCTTGCCGGGGCCGTCCACGACCACCGTCACCGTCACGGCATTCGCCGCGAAGGCCATCATCGCCGCGACTGCCGCGGCCGTCATCCATTGTATGCTCGTTCTCATCGTATGGTTCTCCTTTTTGAAGATTGTTTTAATGATAGCGCATTCGGCAGGGGAAGGCAAGGGGAATTAGGAATTGCCGGGAGCGCAAGGCTTCTGCCTTGCAATTAGGAATTAGGAATGAGGGATGGGGGACCGACCTTTTGGGGCATTGCATGACAACATAAGGTTAAATGACTATATGGCTACATTTCCCTGATTCCTTGCGCAAGCCCCCCATTCACAGCCCGAGCGGCACGGCGGCGTTGAGGGTGGGGGCGTCGGCGAGGGTCAGTGTTGCGCGGATGCGGTCGCCGCGTGTGGCGGGTTTGCCGTCGAAGGCGATGGGGAGGATGGTGCGCGCGCCGGGGGCGAGGTCGATGGCGGATTCCGTTTTCTCGAGCGTCACGCCTTTGGGCGCGGTGAGCGTGAGCTTGCCTTTCACGGCCTTGCCGAGGGGGGCCACGACGACGGCGCGGCAGACGTTGCCCATGATGGTGAGGTTGATGTTGGGGGCGAGGGCCTCGGGGACGTAGGAGAGGAGCGGCACTTGCATATACCCCATCGCGTTCATCATCGTGCGCGATCGGTACAGCGTGTCTTGCATGAGGCACACGCGGCGGTCCATTGCGGGGATCGTGGTGGTGTAGATGCGTAGCTCGCCGGGTACGGTGGTGACGATCTCTTCGCGCCAGTCGCCGAGGAGGTCGGCGACCAGCACGACGTTGCCCTCGATGCGCTCGCTGACCGCGCCGCCCTCGTGCTTCCACGCTTTCCCGCCTTGGATGATCTCGCGCTGGAGGTCGGCGTCCCACCACGCGCTCGGTCGCCCGAAGCTGAAGTCCACCTCCGCGCCGGATTTCAGGAGTGTGCCGTCGCAAGCGAAGAGCCAGCGGCTGGGGGTCAGCTGGTGGTCGCCCTCCGCGTTCGCCCCGTAGATTTGCAGGCCCGGCACGGTGGGGTCGATGTCGCTGCACATTCCGCAGCTGTGGACGTGCGTGGTGGGCTCGTCCAACTGCCAGATGAGCTTGCCCGTCGCGGGGTCGAGCAGGTGGATGCCGCCGCCCTGCTTCTGGCGCGCCTCCATAATGTAGGCCATCTCCATGCCGGGGCGCGAGGGGTCGATGTCGCCGTAATAGACCGCGTCGGGGTGTCCCCGACCGGTGCACCAGAGCGGTGTGCCGTCGTCGTCCAGAACGACCGAGCCGAGGATGATTTCGTCGCGCCCGTCGCCGTCCACGTCGGCGCAGATGCAGCTGTGCGCGCCCTGCCCCTGATAGAGGTCGGGGAGGTTTTCGTTGGAGTACGACCAGAGCTTCTCCAGCTTGCCGTCCTTCAACTGCCATGCGTCCACGAGCATCACGTCATACGTTCCGCGCAACGCCAGCAGGCACGGCGTTTTGCCGTCGAGGTACGCCACGGCGATCTGGTTGCGCGAGGCGGTGTTGTACGTGTCGAACGCCTCACGCGGCGGCCACGGCGCGCGCGCGATCTCCGCTCCCGTCAGGCCGTCCAGCACCGCCAGCCACTCGGGCCCGGCCTGCGCCTTGCCCTCCGCGTCGCGCAAGTCCTCGTCCGGCCCGACCTTGACCGCGACCTCCGCACGGCCGTTGCCGTTCAGGTCACACGCCAGCATCGGCGAGTACCACATCCCGCGCTCGATGTTCCAGCCCAGGTCTTTCATCCACAGCAGCGTGCCGTCCAGCTTCCGCGCCTCCAGCTTGAACGTCTCGGGCGACTTGTACCAATAGACGTGCCACGGGTCCACGTTGCCGCCCGGCTGCTTGATCACATAGTCATACACGCCGTCGCCGTCGAGGTCCGCCACCGCGACCTTCTGCGCCGTCGCGTTCGTCGAAGCCAGCGGGATGCGGACATACGGCGACCTGCGCCCCTCCAGCGGCAACGGGCGCGCCTCACCTGCGATGCCCTTGAACCCCTCCGCAGGCCGCACCTCATAACGCGCCGACGCATCGAACGGCGCGGCGTCCACAAAATCCGTCGTCTGCGTAATCGGCGCGATGTTGCGTTTGATGTGCCAGTTACTTTTTCCTACTGCGCGGAACACATCGAACGCGACATCCGGCGGGTCATCCTTCAGCAACCGCCAGCCCACATACGTCCCGCCCTCCGCCGTCTCGGCCGCCACCACGCCGCGCCCCATCGGCTCGCGAGGACGCTCGCCCTTCAAGAACGCCCAGCCCTCCACCTTCACACCCCTCACGGGTGCGGGCAGGGCCTCCTGCACGAGGCTCACGTCATCGACCCAGAAATCCGCGTCACCGCCGCCCACGACCCGCACATAGATGGTGTCCACGCCCTCCGGCACGGTGAACCACCCTTGGCACAGCACCCAGCCGTCCTCATTGCGGCGCGGCCCCCGCGCCTGACCGATCGACCACTCCACGACCTCCTTGCCCCTGCACCCCACCACGGAAATCGAACCCGTCCGCGCACCGCCGTTGCGCTTCATCCATCCCGAGACCTTGTACGGCTCGCCCGGCTTGACCGCGATGCGCGTGGCGCTCGACAAGTTCCAATCCCTCGCGCCCGTATGGACGATCCGCACCGCGCGCTCACCCCCGTGACGCTCCGCAGACACCTCCACGTGCCCCGTGTCCGGCTCCCGCGTCCACCACCGCCACTGCGCCGCGCCGCCGTTCCCGTCCAGTTCCTCAAACCCCGGGTTCGCCACCCTGTTCTGCGCGACGACCACAAGGTCCACAACGGCAACAACAACCACCAGCGCCCATCTCACTCGAATATTCATGCCGCCTCATTTGCGCTCTGCGATGCGTTTGCGGCAATCCTCCAGCCACAGGTCGTTCAGCTCGCTCAGGGTCTTGCCGGTCTTCGCCTTCCAGAAATCGTCCGTGTATTTGCCGTCGCGCAGGGTGGCGTTGAGCGTGAGGAGGAACTTGCCGTCGCGCCCGTAGGTGCGGATGACCCAGTCGAGGAAGTTCGCGGACACGCGGTAGCTGCCGTCGTAGCGGGCGCTGCCGATATTGCGGGCGGTGATCTCCGCGCCGCGGCTCTCGGGCTCGTAGAGGAACCAGCGGATGTAGTCCGCGATGCCCTCCACCAGCCAGCCGGGCGTGTTGCCCTTGCTGTACGCCTGCACGATATGCACCATCTCATGCACGGACGCGCCGAGCGCCTCCTTGGGCACATCCGAGGTCCACTTCGCGTTGAGGTTGATGTTGCCGCCGCCCGCCGACGCGGGCCCGTCCATGTCCGTGCGCAGACGGAACGTGACGAGGCTCGCGGGCGTGAAGCCCGGCGCCGCCAGCATCACGCGCAGCTTCGGGTACCACTCTTTGCAGACGGACAGAAGGTCCTTCGCGACCCAGTCCTCCAGGTTCGGCGCATCGGTGAAGTCGGCGATGAAGCGCATGGACTGCTCGGGCGCGTTGAGCTCGCGCAGACGCTGCTCGCGCAGCACGGTCTCGTCGTGCGACGGCGCGGGCGAGGTTTTGCTCATCACGTCGAACTCGCAGAAGAACGTGTTGTCGAACGGGCCCTTGCCGGGCGCGGTGCGGCGGATGTCGAACAGCAGGTAGCGGTAGTTGCCGAGCTCCCCGCGCGTGTCGGTGACGGAGGCGATTTGCTGCCCGCGCGTCGCGTCCTTCGTGCGCGTGTCCACGCGCGCGAGCAGCCTCCAGCCGCACGTCTGCGGGTCCTGCGGGCGCTTGGGCGACGGCGCGAACTTCGCCGCGCTCCCATCCGAAGCGTAGAGGTCATACACCTGCGGGCTGCGGTCACTGTTGTGCCACGAGTAGGTGTTGATTTGCGTGAGGCGGCGCGGTGCGCCCAAGTCCATCAGGACGCGCCCGCCGTCCGTGTCCGGCGCGAAGAAGAAACTCGCGCGCGGGTCATCGTCCGACCTCGGGATGCGCCCATTCGTCAACACGTTGAGCGGAGCGCTGTTGCCGTCCCGCGTCCCGTCAACCAGCGTGAGCGTGGCATCCGCCGCGTCATCATTATTCGCCGGGCGCGGCAGCGCCGAGAACCCGAAATTGTTCGCCGCCGGCGACGACGCCATCTTCACGCGCGGCTCCGCAAGAGCCGACACCGCACCGCAACAACAGACCAGCATAAGCATACAACGCATAAATAAACACCTTCCAGTAAGATAACAGTGAGGTTATTATCTTATAATACGGGTGTCATTGCAAGTGATCTTTACCCGTTGGCAGTATGATTTTTTAGCACAATAGCCGTAATGTTTTTCACAATAGGCACAATATAGCCATTTAAATTGATGTTGTCACATATATGGCGTGCAGCGGGTTTCCCCCCTTGGGCGGCACATACAGGCGCCGGTGACGCGCCTCGGTGTAACCCTGTCAAGTCTGCGACTTGACGGGGGTCGTTTTTACAGCGGGTAGTCAAGCGCCTCGGGGATCATGATCTGCGTGATGGCCTTGGCGGCGCGGTCTTTCGCGAGGCGCGACCCGGCGAGGGATGTGCCGACGGCGGTGTGCAGACGCTGGAACGCGGCTTGCGTCTCGCTGTCCGCGTCCGCGCTGTAGCCGTAGAAAATCTCGGCGCAGATGCGGGCGGCCTCCCCGGCGGCGCGGGCGGACTGCACGGCGCTCAGGTCGGTGAAGGTGTTGACGTAGCCGTCAAGCTCTTCGCCGATGACGGGATGCCCCGCGCCTTTGTCGGCAAGCTCGCGGATGTCGTCGAGGAACGCGCGCGCGGCGAGCAGCCACGAGATGGCGTCCGCCATCGGGAACAACACGCCGTGGCGGGTGTTCTGCGCGAGCGGGCGGCCGTTCGCATCCTTGGCGGCGGCGGCCCATGCGCGTGTCCAGCGCCAGAGCTCAAGGCCTGCGGCGAGCGCGGCGGCGCCAGTCTCGGGCTTGGCGGCGTTGAGTTCGGCGAGCCAAGTGTCGAGCTGCGCGAGGAACACCTCGTTGTGCATGGTGACGCTGATCTGGCGGCGCTGGACGGCCTCGGGACCTTCGTAGGTGGCCTCGAGCTGCGCGTCCGCCCATTTCTGGCAGAGGAAGCCGGGGCAGTCCTCGGTGATGCCGTAGCCGCCCATGAGGCTGACGGCCTCGCGGAGCATGGTCGCGCCGTGGCCGGTGTCCCAGAGCTTGCAGGCGGGGCAGAGGACGTTGCACACCGCGCTGAGCCAGACGTACTGCACGAGCGGGTCGGCGCGGAGGGCGTCGATGCGGGCGTTGTCGCGCGCGGCCTCGGGCTGTTTGAGCAGGCCGAGCAGTTCGATGGCGTCGGCCTGCGGCTGGCGGAGGGCTTTGAGGATGGCGCGCCCCTTGACACCCTGCGCCTCGAAGATGCGGTGCGCCTCGGTCTCGACAGGCGTGAGCAGGTCGAACCAGCGGGCGGTCTCGAAGCCGAGCGACGTGGCGGCCTCGCCCGTCGCCCACACGTCCGCGAGGCGGTGGAGCGCGTCCTCCTTCATCTGCAACCCGAGGTCGTAGCGCGGCGAGCCGGCCTCGATGCCGGACGCGCCACGGAAACGCTGGCGCTGGTAGCGGATGACGGGCTCGACGGCGGAGAGCAGCTTGGCGGCGGTCATCACGCCGACGGTCACGCGGGTGCGCGCGAACACGGCCTCGATGATCTCGCTGTGCGTGATGTTCGGGACGATCACGCCGTCCTTGACCGTGTAGCCGCCGATGATGCGGCTGGCGGGGATGCGGAGGTTGAAGATGGGGTCGTGCGTGTTGGACAGCTGATGCACCAGCTTCAACGTCGGCGCACCGCGGTCGTACACGCCCTCGTCGCCCTCCTCGAGGATGACCATGCAGGAGGACTTGATGCGCGGGTCGGCGGTGTCCACGGCGGCGGTGACGAAATCGGCCACGCCCATGTTGGTGATGAAGCGGCCGCGCTTCTCGACTTGCAGCATCGGCTCCTCGCCGTCCTTCCACTCCGCGACGGTCAGGCGGCCGCTCAGCACGCCCGTGTCCACGCCGACGTACGGCAGCGGCTCGGTGAGCGCGAACGCGCCGCGCCACGTCTTGCGCTCCTCGCCCGGCTGGGCGGGTGCGGACGCGCGCATATACTTCTCGCGCTGTTCGGGCGTACCCTTCTCGATGATGGGGCCGAGCGCGAGGTTGTTGACGAGGCTGGTGGTCGTCGCGCCGCCGTCCACCCACGCCAGCTCGAACGCGATGAGCGCGAGCGCGAGGTTGCGCGGCCCCTCGATGATGCCGCCGAACTCCATGTCCAGCCCCGCGGCCGTCACGCCGGACTCGTCAAAGGCCTTGTACATCTCGTTCTTCGCGTCAGTCCACTCGTGCGTGTTACGCTCGCCGTTGGCGACCAGCCGCGCGATTAGCCCCCGTGCAACCGAGCGCGCGCCCATGACCGCCATCTGCATATCGAAGCGGTCGGCATAGCGCCACATGATTTGGCGCACTTCATCCCCCGGCAGCATCTTCATCATCGCAACAGAATCATCCTTCGTCATGTCTCGTATCCTCATTAAATTCAAACACCCCTTTTGAGGCGTTTTTTTAGGCTCGTAACTATACAGGCACGGGCAGAGAAAAGCAAGCGCGTTTTTTTCAGCTTCCCTTTGCCGGGGCGGGTGGGTTATACTGGATGCTTTACGGAAAGGGGTATTATGCAAAGACAGGTTCTGTTGGGACTGTGCGCGATCGGCGCGGCGGCCGCGATGGCGGCGGATGAGGGGATTGTCGTTGGCGCGTGGGACTGCCCGGTGTTCACCACGGGCAGCGGGCGCGTCTGCCTGTTCGACAAGGAGGGCAACGTCGCGCGCACCGCGCCGACGGGCAACAACGCGGATGCGTGGCATCTGGCGAACGGGAACTTCCTGTTCGCGGACGGCGACGTGAAGGAGTACGACCCGCAGGGCAAGCTGGTGTGGACGTACAAGCCGGAGGTGCAGGATGGCGGCGGCGCGTATGCGTGCCAGCGCTTGGCGAACGGCAACACCGTCGTCGGCGAGAACGCCTCCGGGCGCGTCGTCGAGGTGGACCGCGACGGGAAGGTCGTGTTCGCGTTGGACACGAAGCCCGAGACGAAGAACGCGCACGACCACATGCGGATGTGCCGCAAGCTCGCGAACGGGAATTACCTCGTGTGCATGAAGGGCGACAAGAAGGTCAAGGAGTTCCGTCCCGACGGCTCTGTGGTGTGGGAGCACGCGTTCAAGAACATCACCTTCGCGGCGGTGCGCCTGCCGAACGGCAACACGCTCGTGTCGTCGCTCGATCAGGTGACGGAGGTCACGCCCGACGGCAAGGAGGTGTGGGTGTTCACGCCCGCCGACCTGCCCGAGCTCGGCATCCGCAACATGTGCGGCCTGCACGTGCTGAAGAACGGCAACATCGTCATCGGCAACTACGCGGCGTATGACAAGGACGGCAAGGGCGTCGGGATGTTCGAGATCACGCGCGGCAAGAAACTGGTCTGGGCCTACGTCTCGCCCGGTCGCAAGGACAAGAGCATGATGGCCGTGCAGAAGATCGACGGCGACTTCAACCCGTTGCGCTAGTGTCCTGTAAAACACAGATTCCACGATGGAGGGCGAGACAGGGGACCCCATTGGCGCGGCGTGTGGCCAATGGGGCAGGAAGCCGTTAGGCACATTGCGGCTTAAATGACGATATATATGCTTCTGCGGCTCGCGGGGACGCTCGCCCTCCATCCCCATTCCCCATTGGGGTTCCCTGTCTCGCTCTCCATATCACGCCATCCAAACAGGGTAATCGCCTACCGTCATCTGTATTTTACAGGACACTCGCCAGAAAGGGCTTGTGTCTTGCGCGAAAGCGGAGTATAGTTGTTCATATAACGGTGGGGGATGAACGTCGCCCGCTACACGAGAAGGAGGCTTATGAAAGCAAACAGGCGAGCGTTTTTGAGGACGGCGGGAAGCGCGGCAGGGTTCATGATCCTGCCGAGGCGGTTGATTGCGGCGAGCGGCGAGCAGCCGCCGAGCGAGACGGTGTATGCGGTCTGCGTGGGTCCCGGCGGACAGGGCCGCGCCGACATGGATGCGTTCGGGCGCTGCGGCAAGGTCATCGGCATGGCGGACGTGGATCCGCGTCAGCTGGGCCACGCAAAGAGCGTCGCGCCGGAGGCGAAGACGTTCGCGGATTACCGCGAGATGTATGACGCGATGGGCAAGGACTTCGATGCGGTCATCGTCGGCACGCCCGACCACTGGCACGCGCTGCCCGCGATGGAGGCGATGCAGCGCGGCAAGCACGTCTATGTCGAGAAGCCGCTCACGCGCACGATCTGGGAGACCCGCAAGCTGATGGAGGGCGCGGCGCGTTACAACGTCGTCACGCAGATGGGCAACCAAGGGCGCTCGTTCCAGAGCAATCTGGTCTTCGCCGCGTGGGTGCAGAAGGGCGTGCTGGGGCGCGTCACGGACGTGCACACATGGGTGACGATGCGCCTCATGGATTCCAAGGGGCGCCTGCCTGAGCTTGCGAACAAGCACGACATCCCCGCTGGCCTGGACTGGGACCGCTGGATCGGCCCGGCGCAGTTCCATCCCTATTACCACGGCTTCATGCCGGGTGCGTGGCGCGCGTGGACGCCCTTCGGCAGCGGCAGCCCCGGCGACTGGGGGTGCCACCTCGTGGATCCCATCTTCACCGCCCTCAAGCTCCGCCCCCCCAAGACGATCCACGCGGAGGTCACGCCCGGTTGGGACCCGAAGGCCGACGCGCTCGCCTTCCCCAACGCCAGCCGCGTGAAGTTCGAGTACGAGCTGTCCAACAAGAAGACCCTCAATGTGCTGTGGCACGACGGCGAGTTTTGCAACGAGGTGCCGCGCCCGCCCGCGCTCGAGGCCGACCGCGACCTCGGCAACAAGCTCGCGCCCAACTGGATGGCCGGGGCCGTCGTCTATGGCACGGAGAACACGCTGACCTACGGCTCGCACGGCGCGTCCGGCTGCCGCATCATCCCCGAGGAGAAGATGAAGGGGCTTCAGGAGACGAAGTCACTGGGCGACTATCACAACCTGGGCATGGGCGACCATGTGCGCGACTTCGTGAACGCCATCAAGACCGGGCGCAAGGCGGGCAGCGATTTCAGCGTGTCCGGCGTCGTGACCGAGGCCGCGCTGCTCGGCTCTATCGCCATCCGCAACCCCGGCATCAAGCTGGAGTGGGACGCGCAGGCCATGCGCATCACCAACTGCCCCGAGGCCAACGCGCTCGTCACCCCCGAATACCGCAAAGGCTATGAGCTGAAAGTGTAGGGGCGCATACAGCCCGCGCCACCTTTGATGATATGCAACGCCTGTAATGTTTTAGTATTGGTGTTGCCATATACCTGATGTACCCAAACCACCCCGTCAGCCTGCGGCTGCCACCCCTCCAAAGGAGGGGAATTCCGCGCCAAATTCCCCTCCTTTGGAGGGGTGGCAGCCGCAGGCTGACGGGGTGGTTCATGCAAACGTGATAACATCAATGCAAATTGACTATATTCCCGCTCCCGCTTCACCGCGCGCGGCGCGGAGGCAGATGGGGATGAGGCTGACGAGGGCGATGTAGTTCCAGATGTACAGCCACGGCAGGACGTCCCGCTTGTTTGCGAAGAGGTAGCCGACCCACCCTTTGATGAACTCGACCCCGCTCCCGCAAATCGCGGAGAGGGCGATCTGCGTCAGCACGATGACCAGCAGGGTCACCCACCACAGCGCCGAGGCCGGCACCTTGCGGCGAAGCAGGTGGTGCCAGACGGCAAACACCGTCAGCACGTAGGCACTGGCGTTCAGCAGCAACACGAGGGCGTGTTCCCTGTCGGTCATGCTGCACGGAAACACGTGCGGGGTTCTGCACACGAAGCAGTATTCCGTTACCTCCCACGTCGGGAAGGCAATGCAGTTAATGCCAAGCGCAATCGCGAAGAGCAGGAGCGACCAGCACACGGCGTTAAGCTGCCCCGTCCGGAAGGGGTAGCCCAGTATCCGCCATACGCGCGAGCGGGGCATCCGCTTGCGGAGGTAGAGCCCCGGCTCCGTGCGCTCGCTCATCCCGAAAATCATCGCGCCGATGGCAAAGAATGCCAGCACCACCACCCACGCCTCGAGCGCGCCCTCAGAGTCCTCGCGCCGCGAGAGGAGCGCGGTGACGGCGCCCCATCCCGCGAGCAGTGCCGTGGCGGAGATGCGGAACGGGCGCATCCGGTCTGAGCCGACTGGGCGAAACCCCGCCAGCGCGGCCGTGTAGAGCAGCACCGCGACGGACACGCCCAGCGTCACGCCCACCGCAAACCCGATGCAGCTGTTGACGTTCCCGAGGATGTTCATGTAGCCTGCCGAGCAGAGCCCTTCCGTCGCGCCAACCCACCCTTCCGCCGCCACGTAAAGGAACACGGCAAGCCCGAGCAGTGCCAGGCCGCGGATGATCTTGTGCATCGGCGCGATGGCCGCGAGGATGGCGCAGAGCGTCAGGATGGCGACGGCGCCCAGCGTCAGCGCGACGCTCATCACGATGTTCGGCACGTCGATGTTGCCGATGAAATACGACAGCCCGAAGAACGGCAGCGCCGCCCCGAGGAACAGCCCCGCGAGCGCCACGGCCGAGCGGAACTTGCCGATGAGCAGGGCCGAGGGCGGCATGGGCGTGGCGTGCATCAGGTCGATGTCCGCGCGCCACCGCTCATGGACGAGGCGGGCCGCGGTGTAGCCGGGGATGAACACCATGGCCACCCACGCGAAGATTTTGTGGACGGCGAGGAAGAGCGCCTTCCCTGCGGCGAAAAGCATCTGCGGGTGATCCGCCGAGACCTTCATGAAACCGGCCATCTCCACCCCGACGACAATCAGCAGCACCGCGATGAAAATCAGGTACGCGGCGAGGACGTAGCGGTTGCGGATGCCTTGGCGGAGCTCTTTGAGCAATACGGCGTTCATCAGTTCAGCCCTCCCGTGGTGACGTTCATGAAGACATCCTCGAGCGTGGACTTGCGCAGGCGGAAGTCCGTCACGCGGACCCCGCCCTCGACAAGCTTCCGCAACACGTCCGCCGCCGCCTCCTCGCCGCCTTGGAGCGTCACGATCCATTCGTCCCCGCCCGCCGCCTTCTGGAACGAGCGGATCGCGGGGATGGCGCCCAGCAGCGTCTGGAGCGCCGCGTCGTCCGGCGGAGGGCGCACGTCCTCGTGCGCCGTGGCTCGCGGGAACGCTCGCCCTCCAACCACGGAGATGGACACTTCGCACACCTTGGCGTCGGGACGCGTCCCCATGGCGACCGCCTCCAGCGTCCCTTGGCTCAGCAGCCGCCCCTGCTCCATGATGATCACGCCGCCGCACATCTCCGCGAGCTCGGCGAGGATGTGCGAGCTGATGAGGATGGTCTTGCCCATCGCGGCGAGCTGGCGCACCATGTCGCGCAGCTCGACGCGCGCGCGCGGGTCCAGGCCCGCGGCCGGCTCGTCGAGCAGGAGGACGGCGGGGTCGTGGATGATCGCGCGCGCGAGGCACACGCGCTGCTTCATGCCCTTGGAGAGCGCGGCGAGCGTCTTCTCGCGCAGGGGGCGCAGGCCCGTGAAGTCCTCGACCTCCTCGAGGCGGTACGCCAAGGCCACGCCGCGCAGGCCGTAGGCGCGGCCGAAGAAGTCAAGGTACTCGTGCGCGGTGATGTCGGCGATGCTCGGCAGGGCGTCGGGCATGAAGCCGATGCGCCTGCGGATCTCGCGCGGGTCGTCGTGGACGGACTGGCCGCAGAGCAGCACGTCGCCGCTGTCCGGCTCGTCGAGCGTGGCCATGATGCGCAGGGTGGTGGTCTTGCCCGCGCCGTTGGGGCCCACGAACCCGAAGACGCTCCCTGCGGGGACCGTGAACGAGATGCCGTCCACCGCCCGCGTCGCGCCGAACGTCTTGACCAGATGCGTGACCTCGATGGCTAACGGCGCGTTCATTGCAATTCTCCCATGACGAGCGTCCTCCCTTCGTGGCGGATTGTGCTGTTGCGGAGCGGGTGCTCCAGGAAGGGCGAGCCTTCCAGTTCGCAGATGAAGGCCTTCGGGGGCAGCACCGGGGGCGGCTTCAGGGGCCAGTCGAGGGGCGCCGCCCTGAAGAACACGTTTTTCAGAATCTCAGCCGCGGGCCGCCGCTTGGCATCGGCCGCGGCCGGGAGGGGGGCGAGGGCGGCGGACGCGCCCGCCGCCAGCGGGCCCTCATGGGCGAAGCACGCGCCCGCCGCGTCGCAATAAAGGAGGTTGCGGAGGGGGACGGTGTAGGGGTTGGTGGCCGTGACCGTCCCGCCTTGCGCCGCGAACGCCGGGCGCGGCGCGGTCAGCGCAGCCGCCTCGCGCAGCAGGAACGTGATGGGGACGCGCGGCGGGACCCATGTGCTGCTCAGGACAAGGTCGCCCGCGTTGCGCACGGTCGTCCTCCCCGAGGAGAATTCCCTACCCGACGGCGCGGGCGTGACCTCCACCGTCCCCGCGAAGCGCAGCGGCGAGCGCAGCCCGATGGGCGTCATCATGGAGAGCGTCGTGAGGTGGGCCTGCGTCTGCGCCGCCTCGTTGAGGTAGAGGGCGGACTGCGCGTAGGACTTTACGCGGATGCCCTCGCGGGCAAAGGCCAGCGCGAGGATGATGACGAATATCGCCCCGGCGATGGACGGCACGAGCCAATAGGCGTGGATGCGCTCGTCGCGCCGCGCCAAGACGATCAGCAGCACAGGCCCCAGGAGGGCCATGATGACGATCAGCGCCACATAGACAGGCACGATCGGCGGCTTGGCGAAGGACGCCTCCGTCGGGTAAGGGCAGCGAGAGTGCAAAATGGGCATCCACTGGAAGGACGCATTTGTCATGGCGGAGTGAAGCACCATAAAGTCGTTCGTGGTCCACGCCTTGACATCGGCGGCGGGCAGGGTGCCCGCCGCGCCCAGCCCGGCGGGGAAATCGATGTCCGCGTCATCGCCGCCCGCCAGCACCAGCTGCCCGCCCGCATGGAGGTATTTCAGCAAGGCGCTTCGGACGCCCTCCGGCGCGCCCGCCCACTCGTCCCGCGTCAGGATGACGGCATCGACGGGCGTGTAGGCGAGCCAGTCGGACGGCCACTCCGGCACCGGGACATTCCCCTCCGCCCAATGGCACTTCTTTTCAAACCAATCTCGGAAATCGGGTTGCGTGCGCTGCCCCTGTGTTTCAGTGTTCACGAACAGCCGCGAGACCTGATAAATAACCTCGGCTTTGGAGGTGAACGGTGAAAGCAGGAATTGGAGGGAATCAGTATCGCGGCTAAGGTAAAAACGCCCCCTGTCCGCACCGTCTATTTGAACATAGAAAAAGTGAGGGAGGGAAGTGCGCAGGATTTTGAAGTGCAGCGACTCGGACATACTTGGCGCGACGGTGCATTCCTGCTGGTACTCGCCACTTGAAAGCCTGACCGTGTGTGCGACGACCGATGTGTTCGAGACGCATATCGTAAGCGTCATCATCCCATGGCGATGAGAAATCATTGATGTCCCCATAAAGGGCGCCGTCGTGATGGCGATGTCGTTCGTCCACGACGACCTGTCCTCACGGCCGTAAGGCGAGGCAAAGGCCACGCCCGTCATGCCCCAGGCGAGCATCACGCACAGCGCGACCACAGCTTGAAAACGGTATCCGCCCATAAACAAAATCCCCATGAGATTGCTCAACAGCATACGCCCTTCCGCCATGGATTGCAACCCCATTTTCGGGGGAATCCCCCCATTTTCTCTTTTCCGTAAAAAAGGCTTGCCAAAAGCCGTGTTTTGCCCGATACTCTACGGTGTTTGTTTTTAACACTGAATAAGGAGTATTGAGATGAAAGTGTATCAGAGCCTGATGGCAGTCGCGGTCGCCTCGATGGCGGTCGTGGCGCCGGTCCATGCGCAGCAGGTGCGCGCGGGGTACTTGTCAACCGGAAGCAGTACGCCGATGTACAATGTGACGCGCCCGGGCAACCCCGATGCGCGCGCCCGCTACCACACGACGTCCCGCGTGGACACGGAAGAGATCTATGGCGTCGCCTACACGCCGTTCATGCTCAGCCTCGTGTCGCCGCTGCAAGTGCCGCCGCGCGACTTTGACGTCGGCGGTTTCCGCCTGAGCATCATCTACGGCGAGTGCGTCAACTTCGACGGCCTCGACGTGGGTCTCGTCGGCCGGGCGCTCGGCCACGGCAACGGCCTGTTCGTCAACGGGCTGGCCACGATCATTGACGGCGACAGCATCGGCCTGCAGTTCGGGCTCGTCAATTTCGTCAAGGGCAACTTCTCTGGCTTGCAGGCGGGGCTGGTCAACTACTGCACGGCAGGCGAGGCGCTCCAGTTCGGGTTCTATAACGCGGCGGACCACATCGAGGGCTTCCAGTGCGGCGTCATCAACATGACGCGCACGATGATCGGCCTGCAGATCGGCCTGATCAACGTCATCCAGAACAATGACGTGCCGTTCCTACCCATCATCAACTGCTATTTCTAAAACGGGTGGTCAGTGGCCTGCAAACACCCTCGACGGGACACGGTCTGCTGACCACTCATCACTGAACACTGAACACTCAGAAAGGAAACCCAATGAACAGCAAGCATCTTATCATGGCCGCGGTTGCGGCGCTGGCGGCCTGTGCGCAGGCGCAGGTGGTGACGGAAGGCGCGAAGGTCGAAGGCAACGACCCGGCCCTGCTCGATTTCAAGGCGCGGGTCGCGAAGGCGAACCCCGACCTCGAGGTGGTCGGCGTGCAGGCGGAGATCGTCAAGACCGCCATCCTCGCGCCGCGTCTGGAGCCGAGGCCCCAGCCGCTCGTCGCCATCTTCGTGAAGAACCAGACGACGGTGAAGCCCCTCGACGATCAGGTTGACGCGATCCGCGACAGCATCGCCGCCGCGCTCGCGGCCGTGGACATGGAGGTCATCGACCCGCACGAGTCCATGAGCAACTTCGACCGCTACAAGACCACCATCGCGGAGGAGCGCCTGGGTCTGATCGAGGGCGCGTACAGGGGCGGGTCGCCGCAGAACCAGGCGCGGATGCTGGGGGCGGACTTCGCCATCGTCGTCTCCATCACGGACGCGAAGTTCGACAAGGAGTTCAACACCTACAGCATACGGGTCAGCACCAAGGCCATGGACGTGCTCGGGGTCACGAAGAAGCTGGGGGCCAACACGGCCAACTGGCGCAAGATTGACCCGGTCGCGGGCGATTTCGCCGATGTGATCGACAAGTGGCTGCGGGAGGTGCCGAAGGATATTTCGGTGAACGCGCCGCAATGGAAGCGCCCGGACGTGAACGCGGTCGCGGTCGAGTTCAGCGTTTCGACGACGATCGACGCGTTCATCAACGGCCTCGAGAACGGCGTGCGCGCGCCCAATGAGCTGCTGGACGAGATGCGCCGCGTCATCGGCGGCGTGACGGTGTCGATCGACGGCGCGACGATCGGCTCCTCGCCCGGAACGTTCAAGGCCCTGCCCGGCCCGCACCAGCTGCGCATCGAGCGCCAGTGGATGGAGCCGTGGCAGAAACCCGTGTTCATCACGGAAGGCGCGAAGTTCAATGTCGGGCTGGAGCTCTCGACCGTGGGGCAGCAGAAATTCAAGGACCTCGAGGGGTTCCGCGCGGGGACCGCGGTGGCATACGCGGAGGCGATGTGGCGCAAGGGCATCCGCGTCAACTTCGACACCGCGCAGTGGCGCGACGTCGGCAACCGCACGGGCAACGAGATCATTAACGTCAACCAGAACCGCTGATGGGGAAGTTGCTAGTTCCTAGTTGCTAGTTTCTAGTAGTCCTGTAGTCCCGTAGTCCAAACTAGAAACTAGAAACTAGCAACTAGAAACTAACTAAAAAAATGCCAACGCACTGCACTACACTTCTTGCGTCCGCGCTCGCGCTCGTTGGCGCGTGCCTCACGGGGTGCGTGTCGTCTAACGTCGCGGTTGACCGCGCGCGTAACGACCTGCGCGGCGGGAACTATGTCGCCGCGCAGGCATGGGCGGACGAGATGAAGGCCAGCACGTTCAGCAAGGAGCTGGGCCTGCTGGAGTCAGGGCGCATCCACATGCTCGCGGGCGATTTCGAGGCCAGCCTCATTGACTTCGACCTCGCCATCGAGACGGTCATGACGAAGGACGAGACGGGGCCGGTCATCAACATCGCTGACGGTGCCGGCAACCTCGCGGCCGCCACCGTCACCGACGACCGCACGCGGGCGTACCGCATACCGCCTTACGAGTTCATCCAGGCGCTGACCTACCAGATGTGGAACTACCTCTTCCTCGGCCAGCCGGACGAGGCGCGGGTCGAGGCGCGGCGGGCCGTCTTCGCGCAGGACGCGATGGCCGAGCAATACGGCCCGACGGTGAAGGAGGGGCGTTCGGGCCTGTCCGGCAGCAACGCGAGCGCCATGGACACCATGGACTCGCGCATGGAGTCGATGGCGCCCGTGCTGGAGAAGACGCGATGCTCATACGAGAACGGCTTGGCGTGGTATTTCTCCGGCATCCTGTTCGAGCTGGACAACGACGCGTCGAACGCGCGCCTGTGCTACCAGAAGGCGGCGGAGCTCGCCCCCGGGAACCCTTACGTCGAGCGCGATATGCTGCGCCTCGTGCGCCGCGAGCTGCCCGAGGTGTTCAACGAGCTGATGGCGCGCTCGCGCTTGCCCGTCGAGAGCCTGAGCCGCTCCCCGGCGGAGATCGTGCTGGTGGTCGAGGAGAGCTTCATCTCACAGCGCTACTCCGTGAAGGTCCCCCTCCCGCTCATCGGCACGACCGCGACATCGGTTGACTTCCCGATGTACCACGAAGACTATTGCCTGCCCATGCCGCTCAACCTCGCGGACGGCGGCCAGGCGCTGGGGATGCTGGCGCCCTCGCTCTTCCTCCAGTCGCTCGCCTACCGCGACCTGAAAGAGAAGATGCCCGGCGTCGTCGTCCGCAACGTGACGCGCGTCTTGACCCGCATCGCCGCGCAGCAGGTTGCCAACCATTCCGGCAGCAGCAACGCGGCCGTCGTCGCGAAAGTCGGCGTCGGGGTGTTCAACGCCGTCTCGGCAATCATCAACAAGGCGGACACCCGCGCGTGGTACACCCTGCCGATGATCGCGCACGTTTATCGGGGCAACATCGAGCCGGGCGAGCATGACCTGACGCTGACGAACCAGGCGAACGGCCGCACGGTCACGTTCCCCCTCACCGTCGCGCTGGGCGAGACGCGCCTCATCTGGGTCGGCGACCTCGCCGGGCGCTCGCGCGTGGCCACCGCGTCCATGAACGGCAGGGGCGCCCCGACGACCTTTACGGCGATTGACAGCCTGATGAGCTATTAGGGATTTGAAATTAGGAACGATGAATTGAAAAGGAGAATGGAAATGAAGAAACTATTGGCAGTGGCATCGGCCGCGTTGGCGCTGGCCGCGCTCACGGGGTGCGTGGACACCGCCGGGACAGTCGTGACGACCGATCACGAGACCGGGCAGTCCATCATCGTGGAGGACAGCACGCGTGTGCGCGACCGCGTACAGCTCGTTGACCTGAAGTATGACGAGTTCAACGGGTTCAAGCGCGCGCACTTCTCAGTCGCGTCAACCAAGCTGAAACGCCTGTACATGGATTACCGCGTCGTCTGGTTCGACGCCAGCGGCCGCGAGCTCGACCCGCAGAGCCGCGCCTACCACACGGTGATTCTGGAGGGGCGCGACGTCACCACCATCACAAGCGTCGCCAACCGCCCCACGGCGGTCGCATCCAAACTGCGCATCCGCGAGACGCGCAGCATGCAATGATCGTAGGGGCGGTTCATGAACCGCCCGCATAAGAGTAGGGGCAGTTCATGAACTGCCCGCATAAAAGAGGAGGGGCGGTTCATGAACTGTCCGCATAAAAGAGGAGAATAGACAGATGAAGAACATGATATACATGCCGCTGCTCGCGTTTGCGGGCGCGCTGACGTTGATTACAGGTTGCGCCACCACGCCTGTCACGCGCGAGGTGACGCTCGACCGCCAGCCGAGGACCGCCTCCAAGCTGGAGGCCCAGGACACCCGCCGCGCGGTGGAGAAGATGGTTGAGGCCATGTTGCAGGACATTGACATCGACGAGCTGCGCGAAGATCACCCGCATCTCCCCGCACGGCCTGTGGTGGACTTCTTCGCGGTGAAGAACGCGACCTCCGGCCATGTCGATACGAAAAGCTTCACGGACTCCCTGCGCGTCGCCTTGCTGAAATCGCGCAAGTTCCGCTTCGTTGACCGCACGCGGGACACGGAGACCATCGACGAGATGAGAAGGCAGGCCCGCGGCGGTCTGGTTGACCCGGACAAGGCCATCGCCGCAGGCCAGCAGATCGCCGCGCAGATGCAGCTCATGGGCCGCGTGATGGACGATAAGACCAAGGTGGGTCGCACCACAGACGTTTACTACAAGTTCACGCTCGAGCTTTTAGACATGACGTCCGGCGAAATCGTCTGGGCCGATGAACACGAGCTTCGCAAAGAGACCACCCGCCCAATCTTCTAATGGCTAACGCTTTGGCGTCCCAGAACAGGTGCCGGGCGCGGCGGAGTCCAGAAATCCGCGGCCGTTGCCGGTGGTGACGGGGCGCACGGCCTTGAGCGCACGGCGAAGATATGGCGGGGTATGCGCTCGGTGAGGATGAGCAGGCCGCCCCCCCCCGTCCGGGGGGGGGGGTACTTTGGCCACCCCGCGCCCTTCCGGGGGTGGTTCATTTAATGTTGGAATTTCCGACGGTTTTTCCTTGCTTTATGGACGCGGAAATGTTATTGTATCTCCCGTTTCTTTAAGGAGAAGAGGGTTATGTCAAGAGTTTGTGAAATTTGCGGCAAGCATCCGCTGACGGGCAACAGGATTATCCGTCACGGTCTGGCCAAAGTGAAGGGTGGTATCGGTCTGCACACGACGGGTATTACGAAGCGTCGTTTCCTGCCGAACATCCGCAACGTGCGCGCGGTCACCGACAACGGCACGGTGACCCGCATGAAAGTCTGCGCGGCCTGCCTGAAGCACGGCAAGGTCACCAAGCCGAAGCTGTGAGTTTTGGAGCGGTCGGGGTGCCTTGTCCGCGCATCGTTCCGTTGAGGAAGAGGAGGGTTCCATGAACGTTGAGTCTAGAGACCATGAACGGCCGGATGACGCGGCCGGGACGGATGTTGATGCCCAGGTTGAGGTCGCCGACGATGCCGGTGATGAAATCAAGCCGACCGATATTGTTTTCGACTGCCCAAACTGTGGTCATAACCTTGCCATTGATTACCGGGGCGCAGGGTTGCAGATTAAGTGCGTCGAGTGCGGGATGCCGACGCTGGTGCCGATCCCGGACGGGATGAACGACAGTGACCTCGACCTCACAGAGGGCGAGCTTCTGTCGCAGCTTTTCCAGACGCGCGGCGTGCTGAACAAACGCGAGCAGCAGATTGCGGAGTTGAGCCAGGCGCTCGACAGCGTCAAGGCCCGCCGCAGCGAGCTCGAGCGCAGCCGTATGACGACCCTGCACCGCTACGCGGAGCTGGTCAACATGTGCCAGAACATCACGCGCGCGCAGAGCGAAATCACGGTCACGCTGAACCGCATGCTCACGCTCATCGCGGAAGAGCAACAGCGCTAGCGAAGTAAGGGCGGAAACCTGCCGCCCAATGGCTGGGAGCGCAAGGCTTCCGCCTTGCAATGCCGGGAGCGCAAGGCTTCCGCCTTGCCAATTAGAATAGACACAATAAATGCAGGGCGGAAGCCTTGCGCGTTCGGTGATCTCTAATTTCTAATTTTCCAACTATGCCCGAAACGCTTATTATCGGCGGCGGAGCCGCAGGGCTGATGGCGGCATGTTTCGCGCCTCGCAGGGCGGTCGTCATCGAACGTCTTGCCAGCCCTGGCCGCAAGCTGCTGGCCACGGGGGGCGGGCGGTGCAATCTGACCCACGCCACGGATGCCGGAGGCATTGCCGCCGCATTCGGTCTGGGCGCACGCTTCACGCTTCCCGCGCTCCATGCGTTCCCGCCGCAGGCCATCCGCGCTTTCTTTCGTGCGCAGGGCGTCGAAACGCGCGCGCAGGGCGACGGCTGTGTATTCCCCGTCTCGCAAAAGGCAACGGACGTGCTGGACGCGCTCCAACACGCCGCCCGCGCTAACGGTGCGGAGTTCCGTTGCGGCACCCGCGTCAAGCGCCTTGTGCTGGAGCATGACGCGCAACGCATCGCCGCCGTCGAGACCTCCGCCGGGACGCTCACGCCGCACCGTGTGATTCTCGCGGCAGGCGGGCAGAGCTACCCTGAGCTCGGATCGGACGGCTCCGGTTTCACGCTCGCGCGGCAGGCCGGGCTTGAGGTCGTCCGCCCTGTCCCCGCGCTCGCTGGGCTTGTCGTCGCCGAGGCGTGGGTGCCGGCCCTGACAGGCATCCTGTGCGAGCACGGGAGTGTCCGCCTCGAAGGCAAACCGATTGAAGGCCCCGTCCTCTTCACGCATAAAGGCATCAGCGGCCCGCCCGCGCTGGCATTGTCGGGCGAGGTCAGCGCGCGCCTGCAATCCGCGCCGGGCGTCACCGTCCGCGTCTCGTTCCGTGCAGGGCGCAGCCCCCAAGACTGGCTCGCGCAGTTTGCCGCATGGCGGCAGGCGCATGGCGGCCGCAGGATGCACAACCTGCTGTCTGGTGAGCTGCCGCGCGCGCTCGCGGTCGCGCTCTGCGCACAGGCCGGGCTGGCCGATGCGGCCGTTGCCGGTGCGGGGAAGAAGGCGCTCCAGACGCTGGCCGCGCTGTGCGGCGACTGCGCGTTGCAGGTCACCGGAACCGAAGGCTGGGGCCGCGCGATGCTCACGCGCGGCGGCGTCGCGCTTCACGAAATCGATTCCAAGACCCTCGTCTGCAAACGTATCCGCAACCTCCATTGCGCCGGAGAAGTCATCGACCTCGATGCCCCCTGCGGCGGCTTCAACCTCACCTGGGCCTTCGCCTCCGCCCGCCTCGCGGCTACCTCTGCGTGTTGAGTTTCCGTTAAACCCCAATTCCGCATTAGGAAAACACGCTGTTCGTCTCGACTGTATCCTTGCCTTATCGTACGGGTGCGGGTCGCGCCGCGCATCGGGCGCCGGGGGTGCGGCGACCCCATCAGGGCAAGGTGGGTGGCAACCAAAAACTTGCAACCATTGAAAAAACGTTACTCATCCTCATGATAACTCCTCTCCTTTTCTCCTTAGTGTTCGATTGACCTTCTCGTTTTGAGATTGATGAGCTGGATTTCACCGCTCCCTGCCGTGATGGCCTCAATACCGCTAGGCACAGGAAGATTACCTGTCATCAAATACACCGGCTGGTTGAAGTGGATGCCTCCAATCAGCAGATGCCCCAGTTCGTGCGCAATCGCCCAAACCAAACGCCCGATAAACTCCGTCTTGGTATAATGCCGCCGAAGCCCCGTCTTGTCCACGCCCTCCTCGGCGATGGCACAGACACAGGCCCATGAGCCTTGAAGCGTCGGCTCGCCGTTGATGATTGGTGTCACCGCATTGTCCGGGCGGACGTTGGCGAAGAAATTGGGCTGTCCAGCTGACGGCGATATTTCGACCTGCAAATCGCTACGCCGGTCAAGCAATACCAGCTTGACAAAATCCTTCAAGTCTGGGTCTCGTGATTCCTTGATGAATGCTGTTTCTTTACGTCCCAGAAGTTGTTTGTATAATGCAACGTTGACTTGTGTGTCAAACGGAGGCGTAATCAGGCGGTTGTCATACGGGATGAATGTGCTGGCAGAATAGAGGGTATTGGTGGTCCAAAATCGAGAAATTGGATCATCGGATGACCAATACTCATGCCTAAGTTCCCCCGCGAACCGCTCCTGATGCGTAACCGGCGGAAGAAGCTCTGGCGTGTAAGGTTCCCCGAACGCCGTGAAGTCCTTGCGCACCCAGTAGAGGTCTATCCCGCACCCCCGCGTGGGGTGGCTGAAGAAATACTCCACGTCAAACATGACGTCATCGAAGTTATAGGACGCGAGCGCATTGTTCGGGTTGAAGGACGGCTGGCTCGCCATGCCG
>WRJS01000062.1 GCA_009778475.1 Kiritimatiellota bacterium
GCAAAAAAAACAATATTTTCCGGGGGGGGGGGGGGCCCCCCGGGGGGAGCCTTTAGACCCTTTGCGGCCGGGGGGGACCCTCGCCCTCCATTAGAAACTCCCCCCCATGTCCCCTTTCCTCAATATGCTTTCCGAGTGGCCGCCCGCGCGTGTGCAAGAGCTTATCACCTCGCGGACAGAGGCGCACGTCCGCGCCGCGCTGGCGGCGGCGGGGCAGTACGACCCTGCGCATCTGGCGGCGCTGGTCTCGCCAGCGGCAGAGCCGTTCATCGAGGACCTCGCGCAGCTTTCGGCGCACTGGACGCGCCAGCGCTTCGGTCATGCGGTGCAGTTTTTCGCGCCGCTGTATGTGTCGAACTTCTGCTGCAACGGGTGCCGCTATTGCGGGTTCAACCATGCGACGCAGGACACCGTGCGCCGTGCGCTCACGCTGGAGGAGGCGGAGGCGGAGGCGGCGTGCCTCGCGTCGCAGGGCTTCGGCCATCTGCTGCTGGTCTCGGGCGAGGACGCCAAGCATGTGCCGCCGCCGTGGTTCGCGGATTTGACGCGGCGCATCCGCCCGCGCTTCGCGTCGGTGCAGGCGGAGATTTACCCGCTCACGCGCGAGGCGTACACGGCGCTGGCGCAGGCCGGGGTTGACGGCATCACCATGTTTCAGGAGACCTACAACCCCGAGGTGTACGCGCACTTCCACCCGAGCGGGCCGAAGCGCGATTTCGCCAACCGTCTTGATGCCGTCGAGCGTGCCGCGCAAGCGGGCATGACGTTCATCGGCTTGGGCGCGTTGCTGGGGCTCAACGACTGGCGCGAGGAGGCGTTCTACCTCGGGCTGCACGCGGCGCATCTCCAGCGTAGGTACTGGCGTGCGTCAATCGGGTTTTCCTTCCCGCGCCTGCGCCCTGCGCACGGGGGGCTGCCGCCGCCGCACCCCGTGTCCGACGCGCACCTCGTGCAGATGATGTGCGCGTTGCGCGTCCAGTTGCCGGACGCCACGCTGACGCTCTCCACGCGCGAGCGGTCGGACTTCCGCGAGCGCATGATCCGCGTGGCGGTGAACAAGATTTCGGCCGGTGCGAAGACGACGCCCGGCGGGTACGCGCAAGCGACCGACGCGGAGGCGCAGTTCGAGGTCGCCGACCCGCGCCCGCTTGCGGATGTCGCGGCCGCGATTCACGCATTGGGCTTCGACCCCGTGATGAAGGACTGGGACAGCGCGTATGCGTGGGGAGTGGAGTAGGGGGGGCTACGGGACGGCGGGACTGCGGGACTGCGGGCAAGAATGCCCTTGAAGGGGCGCATACAGCCAGCACCACCTTTGGACTGCGGGCAGAAATGCCCGCACCACCTTTGGACTGCGGGCAGGAATTCCCCATCACCTTTGGACTGCGGGCAGGAATTCCCCATCACCTTGGGGGCTGCGGGACGATGGCTGTAACCCATGGGTTCCGCACCTTCCGCGCCGTGCGCTACCTTACGCGATGGGGTGGAAGAGGTTGAAGAAGTTTTCCTTGAGCTGCTGCCACTTGGGGCGTTTGCGCCATTTGGGGTAGAGGATCTCTTCGGAGGCCATGAGGTCGTCGTGGAGGGTGCGCCGGAGGCGCTCGGCGAAGGCGTTGCCGAAGATGACGAGGTTGGTCTCGTAGTTGAAGAAGAGGCTGCGGGGGTCGAGGTTGGCGCTGCCGATGACGGCGATGCCGCTGTCGATGACCAGCGCCTTGGCGTGGATGAACGGGGGCCTGCGCTCGAAGATGCGCACGCCGGCGGTCAGCAGGGGGGCGTAGAGGGCGCGCGAGGCGAGGCGGATGGTGGGGTGGTTGTTCTCGGCGGGGACGAGGATCTTCACGTCCACGCCGCGGAAGGCGGCGTGGCGCAGCGCGGTGATGAGGGTCTCGGGGGGGACGAAGTAGGGGGTGGCGAGGAGGATCTGCTTTTGCGCGAGGCTGACGGCGGCGAAGAAGGTGTTGAGCGCGGCGTGGGTCTCGTCGCGGGTGGGGCTGCTGTTCTGGAGGCGGGCGGCGCAGTCCCCGGCGCGGGCGGGCGGGGGGAAGTGGCCGGGGTGCAGGAGGTCCTCGAGGGGGGTGCCGGCCATGTAGTACCAGTCGCGCAGGAAGGTGTACTGGAGCTCGGCGACGATGGGGCCGCGGATGCGGAAGTGGTAGTCGATCGCGCCGGGGCGGCCGCCTCGGGGGAGGTAGGCGTCGTGGAAGTTGATGCCGCCGGTGAAGGCGTCCGTGCCGTCGATGACGAGGATCTTGCGGTGGTTGCGCAGGTTGAGCTGGAACGTGCGCTTGAGGATGCTGGCCTGCGTGAAGCCGGAGATGTGGAGGTTGGGGACGTTGCGGTGGCGCCAGAAGAGACCGCGGACGCTCGCGCGGGCGGAGCCGAACGCGTCGTAGAGCACGCGCACGGTGACGCCGGCGCGGGCGCGCTCGGCGAGCAGGGACATGAGGCGTTTGCCGGTGGCGTCGTCGCTGAGGATGTAGGTGAGCAGGTGGATGTGGGAGGCGGCGGACTGTATGGCGCGGAACATTTCGCCGAGCGCGGCCTGGGCGTCCTCGATGAGGCGGATGTCGTTGCCGCCGAGCAGGGGGTGGGTCGGGGCGAGGCGGTCGAGGATGCGGTCGAGCTGCGCGGCGGCGGGGTCGGCGGGGCGGGTCTGGAAAGCCTGCGCGCCCGCGCCGCCGCCGGTCGCGCCGCGCAGGCGGCGGCGGAGGAAGGAGCGGTCGGAGGTCTGCTTGCGCCATGTCTTCTCGTGCGTGGTGTTGATGCCGAGGAAGAGGTAGGCGAGCGGGCCGAGGAGGGGGAACAGGATGACGAAGACGATCCAGAGCAGGGAGGTGCGCGCGTCGCCGGGGGGCCTGCGCAGGATGTGGGAGATGGCGAGCGCCACGAGGGCGGCGTACACGACCGCGCCGAAGCCGATGGATTCGGGGAGGGTCAGCGGCAGGGCTGTGCGGAGGGCGGGCATGGTTAGTGGTCAGTGGTTAGTGATTAGTGGTTAGTGGGTGGTGGGTGGGGGTTAGTTTTTCGTTTCGATTTTGTCCAGTGAGAGGTCGCCTGTGATTTTCCAGACGTTGCCGTCGCGGTGGAGTCTGAGGTTGCGGCCGGGCAGGACGCTCTCGAGGCCGGCGTTGATCAGGCGGCAGGCCTTGCGCTCGATTTTCCGCCATGCGTCCTGGGGGAAGTCGGCGAGCGTGACGGGCTCGATGGTGACGACGTAGCCCTTGCCGAGGCGGGAGTTGAAGCCGGGCGTGAAGGTGGCGGTGATGCGGAAGAGGCCGTCGTTCTGCGGGTTGCCGGTCTCGCCGTGCGCGGGGCGCGCGGGGTGGCGCGGGACAATGCCGCCGTACTCGAGCTCCAGCCGCTCGTCAACCCGCCTGAGCAGGGTGTCCAGTTTCTCTTCCCAATGTTCGACCCGTGGATTGCGCATAAGCCTGTCCGCCTCGTTTGCCACACAGTCTAACACACTGGGGGGCGTAGTTACTTTTACTCATTCCACATGCACAGGATACGAGCGCTTGACGGTATATGCGCCCCACTTCTCGGGGAGGAGGTAGAACCCCGCGCCGTAAGGCGTGATGGGGACGCCGCAGTCACAACTCGGTCGTAGTACCAGCACCCCCTGGTGCGAGACGGACGTGGCCTTTGGCTTGCCGTTGGCATCGTAGTCATAGAGGTTGAACTTACCACTGAACAGGCCCGTCTTGGCGTTGGCGGTGAGGGTCGCGGCGGTGGGGTTGCCTTCCGTGTAAACGTACTCGCCAGTCGCCTTGTCGAGCGCGGGGGCCTTGGCGGGGGGGAGCTTGAGCGTGCCCTTGCCGCCGTCGATGATCTCGACGGTATTGGTGTGCGCATGGAACGCGAGTCCGGCGTAATAGTCGTACAGGCTGGAGAGGGGGCTGTAGAGGGCGCCCTCGGCAGAGAGGGCCATGGCGAAGCGGTCTTCGGTGGCGGGGGCCTTGCCCGAGGGGGTCTTGCCGGGGTAGCGCCAGCAATAAGCCCCCCAGAGCGCCCCATTCGCAAAGACAGCCGAATAGCCGGAACAATACCCTTTTGCGCCGTAGAGCGGGAGGAAACTGGATATTCCTGATTCGCTGGCAAATATGTACAATGTTGTGCTGGCGCTGGCGGATGTGCCGTCCGCCAACTTGCCGGCAATCTTAACCGCACCTTTGGTGTTTACTGTCGCGGTGAGGTAGCCGTAGCCTTCGGGGATGTTGTCTGCCGTGCCAGTGCTGCCGGGGATAAGCATCCCATCGAGCGAGAGGGTGTAATAGCCCACGTATTGGTCCAGTACGGCCAATGCGTCGTTGTAGGCATCGTCCTTCTTATTGATGTAGGGGTTGCGTTGTGCCAGCACGCTGTAAACATCATTGGCCTTGCCAAACATAAACAGGGTGTCCCACGCCATGCCGCTGTCGAGTTCTAACATGAGCATCTCGCCCTTCTTCGTCTGCGCGGAGACCGTAAAAATGTCGTTGGATTTGGCCGACCACGACGGCGCGGAGAAGCTCCACGTGCCGTTTGTCGAGACCACCTTAGCCGAGAGTTTCCCGACGGCGGAAATGGTTGCCGTGAATGAGCCGCAGATGTCTGTTTCATCGCGGTCCAACAGGTAGCCACTGAATGTGCCTTGCGCATTCCAGAGCAACGGATCGATCGTGATGGGGAGCGTCTCGCGCTCCACGCTTTTCTTGCTGTTGGCCATGCTTGTGACTTTGATTTTCGGGGTGAACGTCCCCGCCTTCGTCGGCACACCCGAGATGACCCCTGTAGCGGCGTTGATCTTCAGGCCCTGGGGCAGCTTGCTTGCGCTAAACTTCACGGGCTTGGCCGCGTCGTTGACCACAACCTGCATGGCGAATGGCACGCCGACCATGGTGTTCGGCGAATACTCGATGTCCTCGATTTCTGGGTCGGCGCACTCCGCCTTCATGCGGAACCGCGCGACATACGTCGTGTCAATTATCGGCGCGACCTTGATTAGGGCGGTATCGTGAACCTTCCCGTCGCTATCCGTCCAGTCCACGAAGAGCGCGTCCTTGTCCGGCTTGGCCGTCAGCGTCACGGGCTTGCCGTTGACGACCTCGGCGCTTTGGGGCGATACCGTGCCAGGGCCGTCGGCGAAGGCGTAAACCATCACGTTTGAGCGCACAGGAGACCATCCCGCATAGAACATGGTGATGGCAGAGACGCGTGTCGAGGCGGTGATGGGCGCACCCGTGCCGTTTGGATTATCGAACCAGCCGAGGAAGGTGTAATCGTCATATACGGGCGTGGGCGGCAGGATGTAGGGGCTGTCATACGTTTGCGTTACAACCTGAGTCTCGGGAAGACCGCCGTTACCGTCGAAGGTGACGTCAAATGTACGCTCAATCCAGTGGGCATAAAGCGTGTGGCTAGAGGGCAGCGTGACGATTGTGGCGGCCGTGACCAACACGCCTTTACCGTCGGGTTCGGTGCGCCAGCCGAGGAACGCGTGGTCTTCGCGCTCGGGCACAGGCAGAACCCCGTAGGGATACCCCTGCGACACGTCCTTGGTGGCGGGTGCAACCGTGCCCCCCTGAGGATCAAACAGGATGGTGTACGTGTTGACAAACGTCATCCAGTGCGCATAAAGCGTATGTGGGGTGCATTGCCTGACGGTCGTTAACTCCGTCACCTGCGCGCCACCCGTTTTGTCGGTGAACCATCCGATAAAGGCATATCCTGCACGGGTCGGGACTTCACTCGGGAGGACGTAGTGCAGGCCATACGTTACGGTCACGGGCTGTGTCGGGGGTGTGCCACCGTTGGCGTTGAACGTTACGGTGGTCGTTTTTGCCTCCCATTGCGCATAAAGCGTGATGTCTCCCATAACCATGACGGGGGATGGCACCCGCACGTCATTCGTGAACCATCCCGTGAAGTTGTAACAGTCACGCCTTGGATCGGGAATGGCATAGGATGTCCCGCAGGACACGGTCTTGCTCATCGGCGAAACGCTGCCCCCTTGGGGGTTTAGCGTGACGGTGAACATCTTCACTGTCCACCGTGCATACAAAGTGTGTGGCGCACATCGGCTGACGATGGTGTCGGCCGTCACCTTGTTGCCGCCTGTTTTTTCGGTGAACCAGCCGTCGAACCCGTAACAACTTGACGGGGCTGGCGGGGTTGGGGTAGGCAGGCTCCAGTAAAAATCATTGTATGTCACGCTTTTGCTTTCGGGCGAAACCATGCCGCCATTCGCATTGAATGTCACTTCATACTCAACAGACCTCCAACGCGCGTAAAGCACACGCGGGCTCGTTTCGGTGACGATGGTGCCGGCGGTCACCTCTGTGCCGCCGTTAGAAGTTGGAATCGTCCACCACCCGGCGAACGTATAACACGAGCGGATCGGCTCTTTCGGCAAGATGTACGCGTTACCGCATGTCACTTTCGTGCTCTGCGACTTGGGCGTGCCGTCGGAGCTGCTGAATGTAATCGTGTAGGTCTCAACCGTCCAGTGCGCGTAAAGCGTATGGTCAGCGGTTTTGTTCATAGACGTGGCGGAGGTCACCTGTGTGCCGCCAGCCGGCAACGTCCACCACCCGGCAAAGGCGCGACACTCCGCATCAGGCAGGGTTGACGGCAGGATATACTTGCCGCCGATGATTTGCGTCACAACCTGATTTGCGGGCGTTCCGCCATTTGCATCGAACGTCACGAACACCTGCGTGTTCACCGAGAAGGGAGCGGAACGCGCCTTATTCGTATCCTCCTCCGCTCCGCCCCCCACGGAAGAAAGATGAATACAGGCGCGGAAGCCAGTCTCCGCATCCTTTTCGTGCGGGTATAAGTACCAATTTCCTTCACGAAATGCGGAGCGGCATGTTTCCGCATAAGACCCCCAAGACCCCCCGCGGACAACCCGGTGGGTGGGCTTGCCGGATGAGCTATAGCCGTAGCCGTAAAGCTTGTCGTTGAGGTTCTTGTGCCCTTTGGGATCTGTCACAGCGGCATCTTTATACACCCTGACCCAATAGTACCAATACGAAACCAGAAAAGAATTCGTATAGGTCCGTCCCCCTGTATTATAGGTGTAGTACCATTCCCCATTGTCCTCCGCATCATACTTCAAAAAAGTCCCATTTCTATCGGCATAATCATCAGCCCCACCCAGCCCCCATGTCGCGTCACCCAGAAAACGCTCCTCATCTGGAAGGTTGACCCAGTCATCCCAAAAATCACCATAATTATAATGAGCAAGCCAGTCCAAGCACCATTCAGACACGTTACCGTGCATATCATACAGCCCCCATGCGTTCGGCTTGTACATGCCAACCTTGGTGTGACCGTAAAGCGGCATCTCAAACCCGTAAAACAAAAAGCTTCCCTTGCCGTCAGACCAGTTGAAATAATACCGCCCCAGCTCATCCAGATTCGGGCACAGGTCCTCGTCCGTCAAATTCTTCCCGCTATTCAAGGCCGTGGTTGTCCCGGCGCGGCAGGCGTACTCCCACTGCGCCTCGGTAGGAAGGTCAAATGTCAGCCCCGTCTTCGCCCGCAGCTTACCCATGAATGACGAGGCGTCCACCTGATTATTCGTCGGCCACTGCGCCCCCTGCGAAACCCCGCGAATGTCATTGTAGGAAACATTTTCTACGGGCTGTGTATCTCCTTCGTTTGCAACAACAGAAGACACCACTGAGGGGTTTGTCCCCATGACCAACTCATATTGCTTTTGCGTCATCTCAAAAATGCCGATGTAGAAATCCTGTGTTAGCGTCACGTGATGCTGCTCTTCCCAGCCCCATTCGTCATCATACCCAACATTCCAATTATCCGACCGCCCCAACTCACTGGTCGGGCTCCCCATGGTGAACGTCCCTTTGGGTATTTTCCGTAACACCAGCTTTGTCGTCTTGTATTCATCCGTCCAGCCACCGCTCGGCACGGCAGAGAGCGTTGTCACGGGATAGCTCGACGCGCTCGGGCCGCCCGCGAGATTGATTACGATGTACTCCCCTGTCTGCTCGCCCGACTTCCCGTTATCTGCGGTCACTTCAACAACCACATTTTCGGAGTAATGCCCCGGCCAGTCCTTGCCCGCGTCCCACGTGATGAGCTTGCCGGCGCCCTGCGTGATGTTCGCGCCTACGGCTCCTGTCAGCGTCACCGCAGGAAGGGCTGCGCCCCCGTCGGTCAGGTTGACCGAGATGGTCAGCTTGCCATTGTCGGCATCCGCCACATCGTAACGGATGTCCACCAAGGCCGTCCCCGCACGTTGCGTCGCGGTGACGTTCGAGACCACCGGCATTGCGGCATGGGAAAGACCCGCCGTGAGCGTGACAACAAGGGCTGTGAGGGTGAGCCGTTTTTTCATATTTGCTTTTCCATTCTCTAAAGGGTTAAAGACATATAAAAAATAGCACACGCAGCGCAGGAGAATCAAGATGAAAGTGAGAAAAGCTGAAACGGCGTAAAAAATCGCTTGCCGGGGCATTCGCGGCTTGCCACGGGGTGTGCGGTTTTGCTATTCTATACCGTTTCTAACAGATGGGAAGAGGCTCACAGATTATGTCTATTGCTTTAGGATTGCCGAAGGGAAGCCTGCAGGACGCGACCTTCAACATGATGCGGAAGGCCGGGTTCAACGTGCAGGTGGGGTCGCGCTCGTATGTGCCGCGCGTGGACGACCCGGAGCTGCAGTGCCGCCTGATCCGCCCGCAGGAGATCTCGCGCTACGTCGAGCTCGGGCTGCTGGACGCGGGCATCACGGGGTACGACTGGATTTACGAGAACGGCTCGGACGTCCATGAGGTCGCGGAGATGTGCTACTCGAAGGCGACGTCGAACCCCGTGCGCTGGGTGCTCGCCGTCCCGAACGACTCGCCCATCCAGGGCGTGAAGGACCTGCAGGGCAAGCGCATCGCCACCGAGGCCGTCGGCCTCACGCGCCGCTACCTCGCGCAGCACGGCATCGAGGCGGAGGTCGAGTTCTCGTGGGGCGCGACGGAGGTCAAGGCCCCCGAGCTGGTGGACGCCATCGTCGAGCTCACCGAGACGGGCTCCTCGCTCCGCGCCAACAACCTGCGCATCGTGGACACGATACTGACCTCCACCACGCGCCTGATCGCCAACAAGAAGGCGTGGGAGGCCCACGGGAAGCGCGCGAAGATCGAGCAGCTCGCCATGCTGCTGCAAGGCGCGCTCGCCGCGGAGTCGCGCGTGCTGCTGAAACTGAACGTCGCGCAGGCCAGCCTGCAGGAGGCGCTGGCCATCCTGCCCGCCCTGCACTCCCCGACCGTGAACCGGATCAACGCGGAAGGGTGGTTCGCGGTCGAGACCGTCGTCGAGGAGAAGGTCGTGCGCGACATCATCCCGCCCCTGCGCGCGGCCGGCGCGGAGGGCATCATCGAGCTGCCGCTGAACAAAGTGATTTTTTGAACAGAAACGGAGCGGCGGGGACACCCCGCCGCCAATTGAGGAGAAAGAAACGTGGGATCCATCAAGAAGAAACGTCGCGCGAAAATGTCGAAGCACAAATATCGCAAACGTTTGAAGTCAAACCGCCACAAGAACAAGTAGCCGCCTGTTCCTGCGTGGCAGGGCTGGGCGCAGATTGCTCAGGGCTTCGCGCGTTGCGTTTTGTGCCGGACGCGAGGCGTCCGCGTGTCAGGCCCTGGGGTTTGCTTTGCGGGGAATCCCCGCAAAGCCCAAACAGAGGAATCACATGAAGAATCCGGGACGGACAGACGACCTGCGCCGATTTTGGGATCGTGCGGTTTTTGTGTTTGCGTTTGGCGCGGCGCTCGTGTCCGCAGGCTGCGCGGCCCGCCCGCCCGCGCCGTGCGGCTGGGACCGGCTGCCGGGCGAGGGCGCCGCGCCCGCAAAGGCGGGCGAGGCGGATGATGAAGAGGCGCGGTTGGCCGGGGCCGAGGCGCTCTGCCGCCAGGCCGTCAGCTTCGTGAACGCGCAGGACGTGGCCGACACCAACGCCCTCAACCAGGCGATCCACGAATCCTTCCGCTGGGCCACCCGGCTCGTCCCCGACAACACCAACATCCTTGAGGCCGCCATGTTCCACCTCGTGGACCGCGGCCTGCTCAACGAGACCTACGACATCGCCCAGGCCTACCTCGCGCGGAACCCCGACAACCACCCGGTGCGCTACGCCGCGGCCTGCTGCATGGACGCGCTCGGCAAGTTCGACGTCGCCGCCGGGCAATGCGCCATCATCCACGCCGCGTGCCCGGACGACCGCGCGGTCGAAGAGACGCTCGTCGGCCTCTACTTCCGCTCCGGCCAAGACGAGAAGGCGTTCGAGGTGTTCCGCGCCGCCTTCGCGCGCCGCCCCGACAAGGCCAGCAAGTCACTGCCCGTCAGGTGGGCCATCGCCTTCACCTCCCAGCACCGCGACTTCGCGCGCGCCTTGCAGTGCGCCGACCTCGCCCTCGAACTCTGGGACCTGCCCGCCGAACGCTCGCCCATCCTCGCGCTGATGGGCGAGTGCCACATGAGCCTGACGCGGATGCAGGACGCCGCAGACGCATTCTGCCGCGCGATCGCGGAGGACAGCGAGAACATCCTCGCGATTCAACGGCTCGGCATGTTGTGCATGCAGTACCCCGAGCTCAAAGATTCCGTTGATGCCGCGCTGGGGGGCGTGAGGCAGGCGGGCGTCGTCCGGCTGCTGCTCCAGGCCTCGATGCAGCAGGCCACCGACAAGCCCGCCGCGTTTGAGACCCTCCGCCAGGCCTACAGCCAGAGCATGTGCGACGGCTACTTCCCCGGCGAGAGCTTCTACCTCTGGAAAGTGATGCTGCTCGACGCGGAACAGCGCAACGACGAGGCACTTGTGATCCTGAAAGAGGCCGTCGCGGTCCATCCCGCTTCCGCCGAAATCAAGAACTGCCTCGCCTACCTGTTGGCCGAGCGCAACGAGAACCTCGAAGAGGCCAACCGCCTCATCAACGAGGCCCTCATCGATTTCCCCCAGAACGCCGCCTATCTGGACACCAAGGGCTGGATCATGTTCAAGCGCGAACGCCCCTTCGGCGCGATACAGTACCTGCTCAAGGCCGCCGAGCTCCAGCCCGACGAGCCCGTCATCCTCGACCACGCCGGAGACGCGCTCTCCGCCGTCGGCCACAAAGCCGACGCGCTGGAGTTCTGGAAGAGAAGCACCCGCGTCTCGCCCAACCCGGCGGTTGACAAAAAGCTGGCGCAGTGACCTTCCCGGGACCGGGCAAAAAAAAATGATTTTTTTTCATTTTTGCGCTTGCATTGTCCTGCGGAAATTGATATAGTGTTGCCCATTCTAAAGCGAGCTTAGCTCAGTTGGTAGAGCGCCACCTTGCCAAGGTGGTTGTCGAGGGTTCGAATCCCTTAGCTCGCTCCATTTTATTGTGTGGGGGCGTAGCTCAGTTGGTAGAGCAAGTGACTCTTAATCACTGGGTCCACGGTTCGAGTCCGTGCGCCCCTACCATTTGGCGGGTTAGCTCAGTTGGTAGAGCATCGGAATCATAATCCGCAGGTCGGGGGATCGTGACCCTCACCCGCCACCAACTTGAAATCCCTTGAAAACGCCGAGTTTTCAGGGGATTTCTTCTTTTTCAGGAAGAGGAATTGCAGATTGGGAAAACAGCCCTCTGTAACCCTGCTTTGGACTGCGGACGGCGGGACTACAGCACTCTCCCGCAGTCCCCCCAAGGTGGCACGGGCATTCCTGCCCGTGGCTGACTGCTGGACTGCGGGCAAGAATGCCCGCACCACCTTTGGACTGCGGACGGCGGGACTACAGCACTCTCCCGCAGTCCCCCCAAGGTAGGTGGCACGGGCATTCCTGCCCGTGGCTGACTGCTGGACTGCGACTGTGGGCAGGAATGCCCGCACCACCTTCTCCTATAAAATCCTGTTAATCCTGTCTAAAAAAAACAAGCCTGTAAAATCCTGTTAATCCTGTCTAAAAAACAACTGCGGGCAGGAATTCCCCTGAAGGGGCGCATACAGCCCGCACCACCTTGGGACTACGGGACTACCCCCCTTTGTTTGCCGCCATTCTGGTATTGCAATACCAATTCGGGTCATTTATAAAAAACCATCCTCTTTGAAGCCATGTTAAAACGCTATTTATTTTTAGTTATACACTTAATATTTTAGCTATAATTTTGTTTTTACTTTAGGATTTGGAATAAATTTCAAAATCAAATTTAATCCAAAAAAATAATTTGTAATAAATATTTTAATATTTTCTGGTCTAATTTTAATATTTTTTCGAGAATTCTGTTGACAATTCCCCCTGAACCTAGTATCCTTATAAACATCATTGGGCTTCATAGGTTTTTCCACGGCGGTGTCCGAGCGGAAAACCGTTTTTGTATAACAATAGGAAGGAAAAGATGATTATGATTAGAAAATCAGATATGTTGGCGGCGATGACACGCCGTTTCACGCAGGTGAAGTGGGCGGTCATGGCGGCGGTGACGCTGCTGGGGGCCGCGGGGGCGATGGCGCAGGTGACGGTCATCACGACGTGGTCGCAGTTGCAGGCCATCAACAACAACCTGGGGGGCAATTACGAACTGGGTTGCGACTTGGTTTCCACCGGCACGATGGCGACGGATTACGACAATTGCGTCGGCGCCGGCGCGACGTCGAAGTGGACGCCGATCGGCGTTGACGCAAATAACGCTTTTACCGGCACATTCGACGGCAAGGGTTTCCAGATTTACGACTTCTGGGTTTCGCGCGGCGACGTGCGCGAAGTGGGCCTGTTCGGCAACGTCCACGGCACGGTCAAGAACGTGACGCTCAACATCCACGCCACCAAGGGCGTGAAGAACACGAACCCGAACTCTGGCCAGCAACCTAATGCGGGCGGGCTTGTGTCATGGCTGACAGGCCCCGGCGTGCTTGATGGAGCCACCGTCAAGGGCGGTCCCGTCCAATGCGACAATGGCGGCGCGGGCGGAATCGTGGGTGTGTCCGCCATTGCGGGCTCCAACCTCCCGACCATGAAAGGCAATTTGAGGAACGAGAGCGATGTCATTAGCAGCGGCGCCGCGGGCGGCGTTCTGGGAAGCGTGAACAACACGGATATAACAATCCCCGTCGGTACGACGATGGTGAACACGGGCAACATCTCCGGCGCGGGCAATATCGGCGGCGTAATCGGTTCCATGTCCATCAAATCCGCCATCACCTTTGACGGTCGGCCCAATGCGTCGGCCGTTTATGTCAGCAATTCCGGCGCGGTCGCGTACACGCAGGCCGGCAGTATGGGATATGTCGGCGGTTTGTTCGGGTACGCCTTCGGGAGCGGTGCGCGCATCACGATTCAAAATTATGAGAATACCGTCAACGTTCCCGGAAGGCGGCGGGCGGGCGGCATCGTGGCGGATACGGCGGGCGACGTGCTCATCACCGCGTGCCGCAACTTCGGCGCCGTCTCGACGGATTACACGACGGCCGCGCCTGCCGGCGGTTTCGCCGGCGGCATTGTCGGGGCGACAAGCTCGACCGACCCCGCAGTCCAAGTCGTCAATTCATTCAACGCGGGCGCGGTTTCCGGCCAACAGGTCGGCGGCATCATCGGCGCGATGTTCCGCGGGTCGGTCAACGGCGCTTACAACATCGGCGCGGTTACCGGGACCGGTCCCACGGCCCAGCAAAGGGTCGGCGGCCTGGTGGGCTCGCTTGAACACAGCACCACCACGACGGCCATCAACAACTGCTACAACCTCGGCGCGGTCAACGGCGAAAACGCCGGCGGCTTGATCGGTTCTATTTTCGGCAATTCGAGCGCGGCGAACAGTTACAACGCCGGCCGCGTCAGCGGCAATGGCGCCGCCGCGGTTGTCGGGTCAAAAGTCGGTGGCAGCGGTGGCGCGAACGTCAACATTTACTACGATTCGACCACGACGGGCGTGGGGCAGAAGACCCTCGCGAGCGTGAACGCGCAAGCCAAGACCACGGCGAATCTCGCTTCCGGCACCTTGCAGACGGGGCTCTCGTCTCCCGCTTGGGCGATCGGCGGCAATCCGAAAACGTACCCCTACCTCGCGTGGCAGGGTTCGGCCATGCCCATTTTCACAAGCATCACCCCGGTCGTGGACAGCACGGCGGGCGCGACGTACACGGTTTCCGGCGCGGCGTCCCCGTCGCAGGTGTTCATGAGCGGCACGGGCTTCAGCACGACGTTCAGCGGGTCCATCCCGGCGGGCACGGCGAACGCCAGCGGCAACGTCTCCATCGGCCTCATGAGCGCGGACAACATCGTCGGCTTCACCTTGGTCGCCCCGCCGACCGCGCCCGCGCATTCCAACTGGAAACTGAACGCGGGCAAGACGTTCATGGAACACTATGCCCCGAACACCACGACGCCCGACGGCTGGAAACTCGCCGTCACAGTGGGCGCGAACAACAGGGTCACCATCACCAACGTCGAGGGCGATTCCAACAACACGCTGCCCGGGGGCAACATCACGGTGGTGCCGCTCGACGACCCGATTTACGAAGACGATTGGAACACCCCCGCCACGCTCATCGCCATCGCCGATGCCACCGGCAACCAAACAACTTCATGGTTCTCCATGCGTGCTTATTTGGTGACCCCGACCACCGTCCTCAAATTTGCGAATTCGCTGGAGCACATCGGTGACCTTGCGTTTATGCACTGGGATTTGACCACGCAACTGGTGTTGCCGCAAAACCTCAAAACTATCGGCGCTTATGCGTTTGCCGATTGGCAAACATACAACGCACCGTTGACGCTGCCCGCTTCACTCGAATCGATCGCTCATAACGCGTTTTACCGCTGGGATTCTTTCAACCAGCCGTTCTCCGTTCCAAACAGCGTGACATACATCGGAGATTATGCATTTTATTGTTGGTATGCTTTCAACCAACCTTTTGTGATACCGTCGGGGATATCCATGCTGAACGGCCATGCGTTTTTTGGTTGGCATGCATACAACCACCCCATTGTCATCCCCCCGAACATCACGAACGTAGGGGACAGGACGTTCTGTAGTTGGAATTCGATGTCGTACCCGATCGTGATTCCCGCGACCGTGATCAATATGTCGGGCATTCAACATTTCGGCTATGACGACAACCTGCCGTATGTGCTTTTCGAAAGCGGATACCCGTTTAATTGGCCCGGTCCGGGAGGTTTATCGCCGTATATCAGCATGGAGTCGGTTTCCGTCCCGCCATTCTCCTCCTACATCCTGCGCGAAAACGTCGCCTCTTGGGCGACGGGCATAGGCACGACGACCGCTTTGTTGCTCGGCGGCAACAGGAGTTTTGGCAGCCAGCCGATCCGCGTGACGGTGCTTGAGCTCTCCTACGACGCCAACGGCGGCTCCTTCACGGGCGCCTCCACGCCCACGCCGTTCAACAACCCGTATTGGGTCGCGGCGTACAACGCCCACGGCGGCGGGTCGCTTTCGCCGACGAAGTTCCCCGTTTTCCCGGGCGTCACCCCGCCCACGGGCAAGTCGCTCACGGGCTGGAACACCGCCGCCAACGGCAGCGGGACTCCGGTGCCGCTCGACGCCACGGCGCAGGACATCACCTTCACGGGGGACACCACCCTTTACGCCCAGTACAGGCAGCTCGACCCGTGGGAACTCTACGACTGCTGGGTGATGACCAACGACTTCCGCATGGCGCACTACGTGGGCGGCTCGCCCGACGGGTGGGATCTGATGGTCTCATCGAACAGCCTCGGGCAGGTGACGCTCAAGGAGGGCGCGAACCTTGGCAACACGGCTCCCGTGGTCACGGCGGGCGAGTATTTCCTCCTGCCGTTGGGGGATCCGATTTACAGCCTTGAGGGCGATTCGCTGTCGCTGGTGAAGATCGAGGATGTGGTGGGGCTGATGACGCCCTCCCACGACTCCCCGTTCTCGAACCTCAACGGTAGCCCCAATCCGCGCCAAAACATCACGGACATGACGCTCCCGGCGTCGCTCACCTACATCGGCCACGGTGCGTTCGGGGCTTTCTGGAGCATCACGAACGTGGTGGTGGTCGGCGACAGCGGGACGGTCATCCCGTCGGGGGTGACGCACATCGGGGCGAGCGCGTTCACGCAGTGGCAAAAGTTCAACCAGCCCGTCGTGGTCCCGGCCGGGGTGACGGACATCGGGGTCAACGCGTTCTCTATTTGGGTTTTGTTCGACAACACGTTCACGCTGCCGGACGGGCTGCTCACCATCGGGAAAAGCGCGTTCGCGCAGTGGCATGTGTTTGACAGCGCATTCACGCTACCCGAGGGGCTGCTCTCCATCGACGACGCGGCCTTTAGCGGCTGGTTTGCGTTCAACCAAGACTTCACGATCCCCGCCTCGGTGACGAACATCGGGAGTGATGCGTTCCGCAACTGGAATATCTACGATAAGGCGCTCATCATCCCCGCAAACGTGGCGACGATGGGTGAAACCGTGTTCGTAGGCTCCACGAAACTCAAATACGTCCTCTTCGAGGGCGAATACCCTACGGGCTTGGTAACCCCGTACCGCTTCATGAGTACGCCTCCCAACGCGATGACCGCGCCGAACTTCGCGACGTGGGTGACCCGCGAGAACCTCGCGGACTGGAACAGCCACGCGGCGGATCCGCACCCCAACCCGTTCGTGGTGGAGCAACCGTTCATCGAGGGTGGCCTGATTCAGAACGGCGCCGCGACACTGGACACCTGGCCCATCCGCGTGATCGAGCAGGAAATTTACTTGGATGAGATGGACGGGTTGTTTTTACGCATGTACGATAAACATGTAGCGTACACTAACTATTATTGGGATTCTTCCGCCACGATTAAAACGTTTGTTACCCCGTGGCCACCCATGGGTTATACCTTCTTCGGTTGGTACACGGATCCCGTTGCGGGCGTGGAGTTCACGCTCACGACAGTGGACAACACCTGCGACCGCGATTTCACCCTCTACGCGCGTTACACGGGGAACTCCTACGTCGCCACGCTGGACTTCGCGCCCGGCACGGATGGCTCGACGACTGCGAACGTGACCTACGGCGACCCGATGCCCGGCGGCCTCACCCCGCCCACGCGCCCCGGCTATGACTTCGGCGGCTACGAATACGGCGGCAAGAAGTATTACAACGGCGACATGACCTCCGCCAACGATTGGGACATCGCGGGCGACGAAACCCTCACCGCCATCTGGACGGCGAAGGGCGACATCGTCGTGACCTTCGACCCCAACGGCGGCGCGGTGAACCCGACGTGGAAGAACGTCACCTACCTTCAGGATTACGGCATCGGCGGCGTCTGGCCGACCCCGGCCCTCGCGGATTCGGTGTTCATCGGCTGGTTCAGGGGCAAGCTGGTGACGGCGGCGACGCAGGTCACGGAAGCGGGCAACCACACCCTCACGGCGGCGTGGTTCGTCCCGAAAGACCCGCTCACCGAGGACGACACCGAGATCGGCGTCATCATCCCCGGCAACCCCATCGACGGCCTGACCAACGGCGCGCCCGTGGACATCACGGTTGACCTGCCCGACGGCACGACGACGAACATCACCGGCCACCTCGTCTATGACGGCGAGGAAGAGGAGGACGACGGCTTCGGCCCCTACATCGTCGTCATCGACGAGGGCGAGGAACTGCCCCCCGGCGGCACCGTCACGGTCATCACCGTCAACCCCGACGACGATGACGAGATCGTCATCGAGCTTCCCGACGGCGGCATCGAAATCCTGCCGACGGACGACCTGACCCCCGGCACGGTCATCTACACCGAGGTCAAGGAGCAGGGCGTCGGCACGTTCACGCCCGTGGACGATGAATCGTTCGATTACGAGACGGCGGTCGTGGTCATCAACCTCGACAACGGCACCATCTCGACGAACTACCCCGGCTACCTCATCCCCGACGGCGATGGCGGCTACACCGTCGTGCTGGTCGGCCCGGTTGACCCCGACCTCATCGGCACGGACGTTGACATGACCATCACCGTCAACGGCGTGGACTACCCCGCCGTGGTGGACGTGGTGCAGGGTCCGAAGGTGGTCCTCAACGACCCCGTGCTCACGGACGAGAAGGACATCGGCAAGATCGTGTTCGACCCGGAGAACGAGGGCGACCTCGGCGTGACCAACGGCGCGCCCGTGGTGGTCGTCATCGAGCTGCCGGGCGGCGGCGGCACAATCGAAGTGCCCGGCACGCTCGTGGACGTTGACGGCGACCTCGTCATCCGCATCGACGAAAACGAGCCCGACCTGCCCGAGGGCGGCGTCATCATCGGCGTCATCGTGAACCCCGAGGCGGACATCCCCGCCGACCTGCCCGCGGGCGGCGCGGTGGACGAGAACGACCGCGAGGGCGGCGACGGCACGATCGAGCAGCGCGGCCTGAGCGTCACGCTCGACACGAACAAGGACGGCGTCGCGGGCGTGGAGACCTCGACGCGCGACGGGCTGGTGTATAAGGGCTACGCCTACGGCCCGCTCGGCACGCCCACATGGGCGGGATGGGACTTCCTGGGCTGGTGGTACCTCGGCACGCCCGTGGACGCGGACACCCTCGTGACCGCGAGCGACGACCACACGCTCTACGCCTCGTGGATCAAATTCTACGACCCGATCGGCGGCGAGGACACCGAGATCGGCGTGTTCATCCCCGGCGGCCAGACCCCCGGCGTCACCAACGGCGCCCCCATCGATGTCGTGATCGTCATCGACAACGGCGACGGCACCACCACGACAAACAATGTCACGGGCTACCTCGACGGCGGCAGCGAGCCGGACGACGGCCTTGGTCCCTACACCATCAACCTCGACGAGCCCCTGCCCCCCGGCGACTACACCGTCATCGGCGTAATCACCAACCCCGGCGAAGAGGACGAAACTGGTTTCGACACGGACATCCCCGTTACGATCGACCCGCCGCCCACGCCGTCGGAGTGGTACGTCCCCGAGGGCGCGTACTACTACACGCGGCTCACGGACGAGGTGCTGGCGGTCTATACCCCGCCCACGCCGCTGACGGGTAGCCTGCACGGGACCATGGTGCGCGTGCTCTTCGACAGTCTCGACAGTTTCCCCGGCCAAGGGCCGTTCACGGACGGGGTTTTGCCGAGCGAGATTTTCGGCACGCCCACCGGTGGCTACGAGGACGCGTACCTGCGCGCCCGCCCGGACGGCAAGTATGACGTGGTCAACCCGTACCCGATCCACGACGGCTTCATCACCGGCTACGATCCGATGAAAGAATGCGACTACCTCGTCACCTTCGCCATCGCCGGCGACGCGAACGAAGGCTCCGCCCTCATCCGCCTCTACCACCCGCCGGAAGCCGAATTCGACGCCGACCGCGAATGGTACAGCCTCGAAACCAGCGCCGACCTGGGCTGGTACTTCCGTGGTGACCTGGAACTCAACACCGGGGGCTTCGCCGAAGCCAACGACCTCGGCCGCGACGACCTCATCCACGGCATCATCTACACCGACTCCGGCAAAACGACCAGCGTGCCGTTCACGGGTTACATCCACGACGAATACTTCCTGCCGGAGGACGACGTCGCGAAGGCGCGCCCGCTGCACCGCATCATCGCGGACGAACTGCCCGACCTGCCGGAAGGCGACTACGAAGTGGTCATCTTCTTCGACAACACCCTGCCGTGGCCCGGCAGCCCGTGCGACCAGAACTATGACCCGCTGGCCGCCGAGCACTGCTGGTTCATCGAAGGCACGGTTCATGTCGGCGAGCGCGCCCCGTTCCGTTACGAGTTCGCCAACGTACTGTACGCCGAGCGCCCGTACCAGTCCCCCGCGACGTACTTCCCGGAGGACCCGCTTTATTCGGGCAACTGGCTCACACGCGAAGGCACCGTGTTGTTCGCCGGATGGCCCGTGATGGATGTATTCCTCGAAGACTACACCGCGCAGGCCGGCGAGAACAGCGCCACCGTACTCATCAACGGGACGATCCCGCGCCAGTGGGCGCGCGGCGCCGCGTACCCCACGCGCATCGACCTCACCGTCACGGATCATGGCGGCGAGCATCACGTCGGCACCTCGCTGGAGTACATCTACATCGCGCTGCCGCCCGGCGTGTCCGCCAACCCCGGCCTCGCCCCCGACGGCTACGGCTCCATCGGTCATTACACCCTGCCCGGCGACCTCAACCCCGCCGACACCGCCCTGACCTACCCCGGCGACATCCCCGCCAAACACCCGGACGGCAAGTTGATCGTCACGCTGTATGTCACGGACGGCACCGAAGGCTCCTCCGTCATCCCGCCCGACCCGATTGTCGGCCCCATCCACGGCTACATCGACACCAACGGCAACATCATCCCCACGGACGAGTTCGGCAACGTGATTGACTTCCCCTACTTCCCGCCCGGCGACGGCTACCGCCTCGTCGTGGTGGCCGAAGAGCGCGGCACCCCGCGCAAACTCGGCTGGGGTCCCTTCAACCGCGCGCCCGGCACCGTGGACTACGTTGACGGCGTGAACCCCGAGGACGACGACATCATCATCGGCACGTTCGACCCGCCCGTCGGCTTCGACGGCGACCCGAGCGAACTCGACGTCGTGGTCATCATCGACAACGAGCCCGTCGAAGGCGCGTGGATTGACGAGGAAGGCAACATCCACATCCCCGGTCTGCCCGACGGCATCGAGCCCGGAAGCACCATCGAGGTCGAAATCATCATCAAGGACGGCGACGGCAACGAACTCTACTCCAACGAGGAGGACCCCGAGATCCTCGACGTCTATAACCCGCCCGGCGTCACCATCACCGACCCGCTCGAGGTTGACGACGACGACACGGACATCCCCGTCGGCACCTTCGACCCCGGCGACGACCCCAACGTCCCGCTCGACAACGGCACCAACGTCACCATCGTCATCATCGGCGACGACGGCGAGGAGAACCCCGTCCCCGGCAGCATCGACGACGACGGCAACATCACTATCGACGAAATCCCCGAAGGCCTCTTCGGCGAAGACCTCGACGTCATCGTCACCGTCACCGACGACAACGGCAACCCCATGGGCGACGGCAAAGGCAAGATCACCATCCGCAAGGGCAAGATCCGCATCGCCGACGCCGCCACCGCCGAGGAGGACGACCCCGTCGTCGGCAAATACACCGACCACGGCATCGACGACCCCGATGTTCTCACGAACCTCACCGTCGAGGTCTGGATTGGCGCGGAAGGCCCCTTCCCCGGCTACATTGACGGGAACGGCAACATCCGCGTCCGCGGCAGGATCCCCGAACGCCTTGTTGGCGAGGACGTGCCGATTGAGATCGTCATCAGCGACACCGTCGAAGGCAAGGACGGCCCCGCCAAGCGCGTGTACAACCGCCAGTCCGGCCTCATTGACATCATCGCGCCCACTCAGGACGGCACGCTGGTGATCACCTCGATCACGCTGACCACCGACGAGTCGTTGAACGAATGGGTCACGATCACCGTTGACGGCTGCCGCAACTGGAGCAAGGCCTACTCGCTGTTTGGCGACGCCGTGTTGTCCAGCCAACTCAACCCCGCCAACACCGACCAGATGGGCGGCGCGAATTGGTACCGTCCCACGAAGGTCCAGGCGAAGAACGGGGACGAAGCCGTCTTCATCTTCCCGAAGCCCGTTGAGGAGCGCTTCTTCTACCACGCCCGCGAGATTGCGCGGTAACCCACCCCGAATTGTTCAAACCCGTGGCAACCCATCCGGCTTGCCACGGGTTTTCAACTTAATCCCGACCTCCCGCGGCGGCTCGCGGGGACGCCCGCCCTCCATATTAGGACACTCTCCTGTTGCGGCGGCTGAGGACAGCCGCCCTCCAGCGCGAAGCATGGAGGGAAAACAAAAAACTGGAGGGCGCGTGTCCTCACGCGCCGAAACAGGAGATGTGCTGATGTTAAGTGATTTTATTATATCGTTCCATGCGCGGGTTGTGTTTTACGCGTATATAGTGTTTTAACTTGACATTAGCACACGTTGTGACAACCCCAACGGGGTTGAACAACAAAGCCCCGGGTTGCCGAGCAA
>WRJS01000063.1 GCA_009778475.1 Kiritimatiellota bacterium
AGGGTGTGAAGGTGGCGGTGACGGAATCGGGCCAGTTGGTCTTCCAGCCGTCGCTCCTCGGGAGGAAGGCGGTGTTGCCCTGGAGCCGGAGGCCGCCGTATTGCCACTCGAGGATGCCGTCGTCCGCGGGCTCGGCGGTTGCGGTGATGGGGTGCGGGTCGGGGCTGTGGAAGCAGACGTAAGGCTGCGGCACCTCGAAGCGCGTGACGTAGAGCATGACGGTCTCGTCCGCCGCGCCCCCCCCCTTCGGCGCGGGCGCGGGCGGCCCTTTCGGCGCGGGGAACACGGGCTCGGGGATGCGGGTGAGCCCGCCGATGCCGTACCCGCCGGGGGGCAGCTCGGCGGCCCCCCCGGCGGGGATCGCCCAGAACGGGGCGGGGTCGAGGATGAAGGTCCCGTCCGACCCCGCGAAGGGGCGGGCGAGGCAGGCGAGCTCGTTCTGGTCCGGGTAGTTGTCGCACGGCCTTCCGGAGGTGTCGATGTCGAACCGGAGGCTGAGCGGCCCGGGGGACTCGACCCGCGCGACGAGGCCGCTCCCGCCGACCGTCAGGGGCGCCGTGCCCCACTCGGCCGGGTCATCAGGGTCGAACGTGAGCGGCGGCGACCACACCAGCAGGTAGAGGGGGTGCCGGAAATCGACGCGCGGGGACTCCGCCACGAGCCTCAGGACCAGGGCCGAGGGGCCGTTGTCGCCGGGGTCGTTGCCGAGGTGGACGCTGCTCAAGCCCCAGCTCATCCAGAAGGATCCGATGGTGGTGCCGTTGGAGCTCTCCAGGCGCGCGCCCGGGTCCTGGAGCCAGTACGAGGGGGACGCGAAGTCGCGCGGCGACGTGGCGAGATAATACTGCTGCCAGCCCCACGTGCGCTCGATGCTGAACATGCGCGAGTAGAAGGCCGCCGCCCAGGACGGGACGTCGGCGGCGAAGGGGTCGAGGAGCTTGATCGCCGTCACGCCGGTCCCCGACGGCCGCTCCGCGGACGCGTCCGCCGTGAACCGCGCCGGGTCGATGCCCGGGCCGTTCGCCGTGACGGTCACGTGGTAGTGACCTCCGAAATCGTTCTCGACCGGCAGGGTTGCCCCCGTGACGTTGGTCGTGAGCAGCACGGCCCCCTCGCTCTCGTCGCGCACGGTGACGGTGTAGTCCTCCGCGCCGTCCACGGGCGTCCACCAGAACGTGTCCCGCCCGTCCCATGACGCCGCCGCCGTCACGCTGAACAGCGGGCTGCGGCCGTGCATCTGCATGGCCACGAGGTTGCTGAAACCGTCCCCGCTCGAGTCCTCCTCGAGGATGTCCGGCGGGCAGCCCTCCCCGAACCACCCGTCCAGCCACGCGCCGACGTCGACCATGCCCAGATCGGACGGACGGACGCGGAAGAAGCCCATGGGCGGGGGCTTGCCGTAGGGATAGCCGAACCGCGCGAAGCGGTCGAATGGTATTTCGAAATCCTTCACCCCCAGCGCCGCCTCCACCCGCACATTATCGTCGATCGTCACCCACCCGTTCGGGTCCAGCAGGTCCTCCGTGAAACGCACGTCCAGCCGCCCCAGCGGGAACCTCTGCGACAACGGCCACTCCGCCCTGAGGTAGAACGAGTGCGCGCCGCATTGGAAATCCGTGACGCTCAGGCTGTCCGGAGGCCCTGCGCCGCGCGGCGGCGCGCCCTCCTGCTGCCGCGCCACCCCGAGCGGCGCGAGGATGGAGTCCAGGATGCCCCCCCGCGCGAGCCACGGGAAGAACACCGCCAGCGTCCGCCCCAGCCCCGTCTCCACAGCCTCCAGCGTCTGGTGGTGATTCTCGAACTTCACCACCTGCTCCACGGTCTGCTGCTCCCTGCAGATATCCCTCATCGCCTCACGCAGAAGCTGCTGACTCGCAAGCGCAACCAGCGCGGCCAGCGCACATGCCGCGCCCCACGCCGGCACCGTCTTTTCCGCATTCCTCGTCATGGCGTCATTTCCCCTTTTTCGCAGTCCAACCGCCACCGTGAAAAAAAACATGCCGCCATTCTACCACACCCCCCGCCTTTTAGCCACACGCGATATGCCCCGCGCGGGATTTTTTTTCGGGGCGGGGGCGGAAGGGCGGGGGCGCAAGAAGGTGGCACGGGCTGTATGCGCCCCTTCAGGGGAATTCCTGCCCGTGGCTGACTGCGGGCAGGAATTCCCCTGAAGGGGCGCATACAGCCCGCACCACCTTGGCAACGATGCAGGGCGGAAGCCCTGCGCTCCCGGGGGGGGACATTTTGCTTGCAATTCGCCGATTGACTTTCTTCGGAGAAACGGGTATAACTATTGGCCACATGCAAACAGAATCTTCTTTTGAGCGGCGCGGGCGGGGCTCGCGTCCTCCTTTCCGCAGGCGGCGGAAAAACCGCCATCCGGGGCTTGCCGAGCGCGATGCCCCGCTGGTCGTGCCGAAGCCGAAGGGCGAGCTTCCGGCGGCGTTCGCGTCGAACGTATTCGGGCTGGTTGACCCGCTCATCCAACACGCCGTGGCGGATGAGAAATACGACACGCCGACCCCGATCCAGGAGCAGGCCATCCCGCCGCTGCTGGAGGGGCGCGACCTGCTGGGCTGCGCCCAGACCGGCACGGGCAAGACCGCCGCGTTCCTGCTCCCCATCCTCCACAAGCTGCACAACGAGCCGAAGGAGGTGGAGGCGGGGCACCCGCGCGCGCTCATCCTCGCGCCGACGCGCGAGCTGGCGGCGCAGATCGCCACGAGCGTGGCGACCTACGGGCGTTACCTCGGCCTGCCGTTCGCGGTGGTGTTCGGCGGCGTGAGCCAGTTCCCGCAGGTGCAGGCCCTGCGCCACAAGGCGGCGCTGGTGGTGGCCACGCCGGGGCGGCTGCTGGATCTGATGAACCAGCGCCACCTGGCGCTGGACTGCATCGAGGAGTTCGTGCTGGACGAGGCGGACCGCATGCTCGACATGGGTTTCCTGCCGGACATCCGCAAAATCCTCGCCAAGCTGCCGCAGGAGCGGCACACGCAGTTCTTCTCCGCCACGCTCTCCAAGGAGGTGCTGCGCCTCGCGAAGGACATGGTCTCGGACCCGGTGGAGGTGACGATCGAGCCGGACAAGCCGACCGTGGACAAGATCCACCAGGTGCTGATGTTCGTGGACAAGCCGCGCAAGGACGCGCTGCTCTCCCACCTGCTCTCCACGCGCGAAGAGATGAGCCGCGTCATCGTCTTCGCGCGCACGCGCCACGGCTCGGACAAGATCGTGCGCAAACTCGATAGCGCGGGCATCCCGGCGGACGCGATCCACAGCGACAAGACCCAGCGCGCGCGGACGGAGGCGTTGAACGCGTTCAAGCGCGGGCGCGTCCGCGCGCTGGTCGCGACGGACATCGCCTCGCGCGGCATCGACGTGGACGACATCACGCACGTCGTCAATTTCGATTTGCCCGAGGAGACGGAGTCCTACATCCACCGCATCGGGCGCACGGCGCGGGCCGGCGCGTCGGGCTGTTCGATCTCGTTCGTGAGCGCGGAGGAGCGCGGGCTGCTCCGCGCCGTCGAGCGCATGATCAAGAAGAGCATCGACGTCGAGCGCGTGGACGAGTTCCACTCCGAACGCGCCGAGAAGGCCGCGGGGCGGAAGGCGAAGTCGGGCGACGACGACGCGCCCCTGCCGCCGCCGCCGTGGGCGGCGCGCAAGGCGCAGATGGGCGCGAACCGCGAGGAGCGGCGCGAGTCGAAGTTCCGCGAGCGCCCGCCGAAGGGCAGCAACCTCGGGCGGCGCCAGACAGACTTCAGGCAGCGCATGATGGATGAGATGCAGATTTCGGATGAGCCGCAGGGCCGGAAGCCGAGGCGGCCGGACAGGCCGCCGCGTGACGACGAGCAGGGCCGTGCGGACGAGCCGCCGAGGCGCGAACGCGACGACCGGCCGCCACGGCGTGAGGACAGGCCGCCGCGCTATTCGGACAAGCCGCCACGACGCGAGGACAGACCGCCACGACGCGAAGACCGGTCACCGCGCTATTCGGACAAGCCGCCACGCTATGCGGACGAGAAACCGCCGAGGCGTTCGGAACGGTTCGAGCGCGACTGGCGCGAAGAGGGGAGCAAGCGCCCGTACAAGCGCGACGATGCGCGCGGGTACGAGCCGCGCCGCCGCGCGGATGACGAGCGTCCCGGGCGCTCGCGCGATTTTCAGGGGAAGCGGGATTACGAGCGCCCGCCGCGCTTCGACGAGGGGCGGCGCTACGGTGACGGCCGCCGCGACGGCGAGGAGCGGCGCGGGGGCGGCGGGGGCGGCGAATATCGCCCGAAGCGTCCGTACCACGGGGACGAGCCGCCGCGCAGGGACGACCGCCGTTTCGGCGACGAGCGTCCGGACCGCCCGCCGAAGTTCCAGAAAGGCAAGTTCGACAAAAAGCCAGGGTTCCGAGGCGGCAAGGGTGACGCGCGTAAACCATCGAATGCCCCGCACCCGTTCGCACGTTTCCAGAAAAAGAAAAAACGCTAGCGTCCTGTAAAATACAGATGACGGGATAGAGGACTGTTTGGATAGGCGTGATATGGAGGGCGAGACAGGGGATCCTATTGGCGCGGCGTGCGGTCAATGGGGCGGGAAGTCGCAATGTGTCTAGCGGCTCGCGGGGACGCTCGCCCTTCATCGTGTGTTAACGGCTCGCGGGGACGCTCGCCCTCCATCGAGGACACTAGGGCGGGATGCCAGCGTATGGATGGATCGCCGCCGCCTTTGCTGCGGTGGGGTTGGGGATCTTGGGGGAGTGCATAGAGGCCCGCAGTTGGTTTGTGCTTCCGTGGCACGGGGTCATTTCTTCTGCGGGTATGCGAGGGTGTCTGGAGTCAGGTACGCGAGGGGGGGGTACCGCGCCGGGGCTTTGACAGGAGCGCCGAAATCCTGAAGAAGAGATGAGCAGTCCACGTTGCGCGTCACCAGAACAGGGATGATGTCTGCCATCTCGTTGCGGATATTCCCCGCGATGCACCACATATTGTTCTCCGGGCGTAATTTCCCTGTCCCCTTCTTGACTGGAACCCCACGATCGGGATAGGCCAGCTTGCTGTAGTCGGCAGCTTCGAATGCGATATAGGGGCTGTGGTTGGTTGTACCGATGTTCGCGCCATCGAACAGCTCGTAAAAATAGTCCGTGCTGTTCTGGAAGGCAAACCACGCGATGTCCTTCGGGTGAGACTGGGGATGTTTCAGATTGTCTTCGGCCAGCATTGTCTTGGGCCACACGTTCGGGAGCCCCACCTGTTCGCGCTCTGTGTTCGCCCCGACAATCGCGACGTAAATGTCCTTCCCGCGCGCGCCCGTAGCATCATTGACTGCCCGTGCGACTGCATCATTGCATGCAGGGACGAGCACGACGAAAAAGAGTGCCAAGACCCCAATCGCCACGCCCAGCGTGAACAGTGAAAACGCTGGCTTTGTTTCTGATTCCACAGTGACCTCCACCCCCCATCTAATTCCTCATGATCCGCAGGGCCAGAACACGTGCGGCTGGCCGTCAAGGGCGGGCGCGGCGGCGCGGGCCTGCTCCATGCGCGGGGCCATCTCCGCGAGGCTGTCGCCGCCGAGTTTCTCGATGAGCGCGTCGGCGAGGACGAACGCGGCGGCGGCCTCCGCCACCACCACGGCCCGCGGCAGGGGGCAGATGTCGGAGCGCTCGTAGGCGGTGGCCGTCTCCTGGCCCGTGGCGAGGTTGACGGTCGGCTGGGGCTTGAGCGTGGTGGGGATGGGCTTCATCGCGAGGCGCGCGACAACCGGGCTGCCGTTGGAGATGCCGCCCTCGATGCCGCCGCAACGGTTGGTCGGGCGCATGAGACCAGCGCGGATGGGGTCGTGCGCCTGTGTGCCGGGACGCGCGGCGTTGGCAAACGCGTCGCCGATCTCGACGCCCTTGACGGCCTGTATGCTCATCAGGGCCTGCGCGAGACGCGCGTCGAGGCGGCGGTCGGCCTGCACGTGCGAGCCGAGGCCCGGCGGCACGTTTTCGGCGCAGACCTCGATGATGCCGCCGAGGGTCTCGCCGTCGTCTTGCGCGGCGGCGATGACGCGGGCGAATGCGTCGGGGTCGGTCTCGTGCGCGACCTGCGTGATGCGCCCGATGACGTTGATGCCGAAGTGCGCGAGGAATGCGCGGCAGATTGCTCCGACGGCGACGCGCGCGGCGGTCTCGCGTGCGGAGGCGCGTTCGAGCGCGGGGCGGATGTCGCTGTAGCCGTACTTGATGGCGGCGGCGAGGTCGGCGTGGCCGGGGCGCGGGACAGGGTAGGGCGCGATGCCGCGCCCCGCCCAGTTCGCGTGGTCGGCGTTGGTGATGAGCAGCGCGATGGGTGCGCCCGTGGTGAGGCCTTCCATCACGCCCGAGAGGATTTGCGCATGGTCGGTCTCGATTTTCATGCGGTCGCCCGCGCCCAGCGGCAGTTGGCGGCGAGCGAGGTCGGCGGCGATGAGACCTTCGGTCAGCGGCAGGCCGGCGGGCATGCCGTCGAGGATGGCGGTCAGCGCGGGGCCGTGCGATTCACCTGCGGTCAAGTAACGTAACATGGCTTTTCCCTTTTACAATTTTTTCAGGAACGCTTGCAGGCGCGACATGGCCTCTTTCAGTTGCTCCATGCTCGTGGCGTAGCAGCAGCGCAGGTAGCCCGCGCCGGACGCGCCGAAGGCATCGCCCGGCACGCAGGCCACGTCGTGGGCGTCCAGGAAACGCATGGCGAAGTCATACGAGCTCAGGCCCGTCGCCGCGATGGACGGGAAGACGTAAAACGCGCCGCGCGGCATGAAGCAGTCGAGGCCCAGATCGTTGAGCGCGCCGACGAGGTAGTTGCGGCGCAGACGGTAGGACTCGCGCATGTCGGCGATGTCCTCGTCGCCCGCGCTCAGGGCCTCGACGCCCGCGCACTGGCTGATGGAGGACGCGCACATCATGCAATACTGGTGGATCTTCGTCATCGCGTCGATGAGCGGCGCGGGGGCGCAAGCGTAGCCGAGGCGGAAACCCGTCATGGACCACGCCTTGGAGAAGCCGTTGAGCAGCACGAGGCGATCGCGCAGGCGCGGGATGGCGGCCATGGAGTGGCGGCCGCCCTCGTAGGTGAGCTCGGAATAGACCTCGTCCGAGATCACGAGCAGGTTGTGGCGGATCGCGAAATCCGCGAGGGCCTGCGTGTCTGCGTGCGTGAGCGTCGCGCCCGTGGGGTTGTTCGGGAAGTTGAGCAGCAGCACGCGCGTGCGCGACGTGACGGCCTTCTCGAGCTCCGCGACGGTGAGGCGGAAGTCGTCCCTGCGGTAGGTGCGCACGGGGACCGGCACCGCGTGCGCCATGCTCACCAGCGGCGCGTAGGCCACGAAGCTCGGCTCGTGGTACAGCACCTCGTCGCCCGGCGAGAGCACGGAGCGCAGCGCGATGTCCAGCGCCTCGCTCACGCCGACGGTGACAAGCGTCTCGCGCTCCCAGTCATACGCCGCCTTGAACGAGACCTCCATGTAGGCGGCGATGGCCTTGCGCAGCTCCGGCGAGCCGAAGTTCGACGTGTAGCGCGTGACGCCCTGCTCCAGGGCGCTGATGGTGCGCTCGCGGATGTGCCACGGCGTCTTGAAGTCCGGCTCGCCGATGCCCAGCGAGATCACGTCCTTGCGCCCCGCGACGATCTCGAAGAAATCGCGTATCCCGGACTTGGGGATGCCGCGCAGGTGCGGCGCGATGAAATCAGGGGCAGACTTGGAGTCGGTCATCGTGGTCTTCACTTTCCATCAGGACGTCTTGGTCCTTGTACGTTTTCAGCATGAAATGGGTCTCGGACGAGATCACGCCGTCGAGCGTCGCCAGGCCCACGCTGACGAACTCGGCGACCTCCTTCAGGTTCTTGCCCTTGACGAACAGCAGCAGGTCGAACCCGCCGGACATGAGGAACAGCGCCTCCACCTGCGGGAACTTGCTCACGCGCGTGGCGAGGCGGTCGAAGCCGCCCTCGCGCTCCGGGCGCACCCGCAGCTCGATGACCGCGCGCACGCTCATGCCCTCGTCGCGGTTCGGGTTGATGAGCGCATGGAAGCCGCGGATCACGCCCTCCCGCTCATACGCCGCGACACGCGCCTTCACATCCTCCTCGGTCGTGCCGAGCTGCTTCGCCAGCGCCGCGTCCGTCTCGCGCGCATTCTCCTTCAGCATCTTCAACAGCAAATCCATGATAACCCTCCTGACCTCAAACCTGATACCCATCAGCGGAGAAACAATATACCGCAAATAACGGCGCGAATGCAAATTTTATTGTCATTTAAGGTGAAGTTGTCACAGCCATCTATGAAAATGCCGAAGGCGTGTAACGTGAGTAACCGCCGGTGGCGCGAGCGTATGCGGGCGGAACCGGCGGACGGCGGGTAATTACCATCAGCCCCGGCAGGGGCTGGACAAGGCGCATCATTCAGCCCTTGCAGGGCTGGGGTTTTCGACTGCCCCTGCCGCCGGTTCCGCTTACGCTCCACCGATGGTTACTCATGTTTAGCACGCTGCGGCGCTATGTGACAACATCAGGTTACCGAAGTCGATTGGAAGCGACTGAAGCCGACTGAAATCGAGGGTGGTCAATGGTAGGCGAGGAATGCGGAATTCTACCCCTCACAGCCTTAACCCCTCACAGCCAGCCTTAACTCCTTAACCCCTTATCGCCTTAACCCCTTATAACCTTCCTACAGCACCGCGCCTTTGCCCGCGAAGATGTTGTCCATCAGGCGGCTGTGCTCGGCGTCGGTGTAGCCGCCGCTTTCGATGGAGACCCAGCCGTGGTAGCCGACCTCTTCGATGACCTTGCGCACAGAGACCCAGTCGATGCTGCCTTTGCCGATCGGCACGAAGTCGCCGTCGTTGCCTTTCTCGCGGTTGACGAGGAAGTCCTTGATGTGCAGTTTCGCGAGGGTGCCTTTAAGCGCCTTCAGCCAGTCCTCGGTGGGGGCGTAGCGGACGTGGTTGCCCAAGTCGAGGTACGCCTGCACCCACGGGGTCTTGAAGGAGCGCACGAACGCGGCGGCGAAGTCGGGCAGCACCCAGAGGTTGTTCCAGACGTTCTCCAGCGCAATGACCACGCCCGCCTCGGCCGCGACGGGCAGCAGTTCTTCGACGGCCTGGCGCGACAATTCGGTGGAGGTGTTCTGCGCCTTGATGTAGTCCGCGAACGGCGCGTTGTCGCCGTCCACGACGCGGCTCACCTGCAACGTGGCGGGGTCGAAGTCAATCTTGAACTGCGAGGGCTTGGGCATCGCGCCGCCGATGCGGCACGGCACGAGCAGGATGGTCGAGGCCCCGTATGCCGAGGTGAGGCGGATCATCTGCTTCACGTCCTCAATGGATTTTTTGCGCTCGTCCGCGTTGTCGTGGTTGAACTGCGCCCACCCGCCCATGAAGGAGTGGATCTTCACGCCGAAGCGCTCGGCAATCTGCCGCGCCTTGTAGGCGTCCTCGATGGACACGCCTTTCTTCATGAGCTCCACGCCGGGGAAACCGGCCTTGGCGATGCGCTCGCACGTCGCCTCGTCCGCGATGTCCGCGAGCAGTGCCTTACGCAACTGCGTCTTGAACGCTGCGGGCGCGGCGGCCTCCTGCGCACGGAGTGCAGGGGATAGATAGGTTACGGCGGCGCCCGCCGTGACAGCCCCCGCGACGAACGAGCGGCGTGAGACGTTGAACTTGGTCATCTTAATCCTCCGTTTTTATTACACAGAGTTTCACAGAGGAGACACAGAGTCACACAGAGTTTTTTTTGAAATTCTCTGTGACCCTCTGTGTTGCCTCTGTGGTTCTCTGTGTAACATATTCGTCCGTTTTCTTTCACCACAATAGGCACAATAGAATGCACAATGGACACTATTTTTAAGACATTGCTGTTGTGTCTATTGTGAAAACCATTGTGCCTATTGTGGTAAAAAAATCATCCTGTTAATCCTGTCTAATTTCCGGGGACGGGCGCTTTGAACTCTTCGGGCAGCGGCACGTCGCCCTTGTCGAAATCGTCGGGCAGGAAGGGGTTGTTCCAGCCGTCGTACAGCGCGGAGTCCTTGTTGGTGAGCAGGTCGCTCATGCGCACGGCCTGCCCGCTGTAGGCGGCGAGCGTGCCCATGATAGTCGTCGCGCTCGCCATGGCGACCTGCTCGCCCTCGGCCAGAAGCTCGCCCTTCGCCAGCGCGGCGAGGTGGTCAACGTGCTCCATCATCATCATGTCCTCGTGGCGGCCCTCGACGGCCTTCTCGTCCGGGCCAATCTCCTTTCCGTCGTAACGCTTGATTTTCCCGAGGATCGTGATCTCGCCCTCCGCGCCGGAGAGGAACGCGTGGCAGCGGTCCGCACAGCCGTCAACCTGCCGCGCGATCGCGTGGACGTGCAGGCCGTCGTCATAGTCGTAGTCCACGCTGACGCAGTCATAGCCGTTGCCCGTGGCGCGGCGGTGGCGCGCACCGATGGCCATGGCCGCCCTCGGCGTGCGCCCGATGAACCAGTTGGCGAGGTCCACCTCGTGGATGCCCTGCTCGGTCAGGTTGTCGCCCGACATGTGACGCCAGCCGTACCAGCTGCGGGACATATAGCCCGCGTTCGACTCGCCGTCCTTGCGCGGCAGCGTGTTGCCCCACGTGTTCGTGCCGCCGTGGCAGCGATAGACCACGCCGCCGCAGACGCGCCCGATCGCGCCGCCCTGAATCGGGCCGATCTGGCGCAACGCGCGGCTGCTGTGGCGGTAGCACGTCCCCGACAGCACGGAGAGCTTCGCAGCCTTCGCGGCCTCCACGCCCGCGAGGAAACGCCGCAGGCCCGCCGGATCCGTCGCGATCGGCTTCTCCGCGAAAATGTGCTTGCCCGCCTTGACGCAGGCGTCGAAGTGCAGCGGGCGGAAGAACGGCGGCGTGCAGAGCAGGACGATCTCCGCGTCCGTCTCCATGACCTTCTGATAGCCCGCCGCGCCACCGAACGCGAACTTCTCATCGACCCCGTATTTCTTGCAGACGTTCACCGCCCGCTCCGGGAAGAAATCCGACGCCGCGACCAGCTGCGCCTTGAAGCCCAGCCGCTCGGCGGCCTTGGTGATGTCGTTGGCCGCGCCGCCGCCGCGCCCGCCGCACCCGACCACCGCAAACTTGAACACGCGCGGCGCACCCTGCGCGCGCAGAACCGTCGGCGCGACCGCCGCGAAAGCACTTGCCCCAGCAACGAACGAACGACGTGAAACCGTAAACTTACTCATGAGAATCCTCCTTAATGGTGTGATAATAATAACACATTCCCGTTTCCGTGTATTGTATAATTCCGACATATTTGTGTATAATTCCGACAAAATCTCTGGAGGGGGCAATGGCACCCTTGCAGGAGGTTTTTCGAAGCGACCGGCGAATTGCAAGCAAAACGAACCCGTGATCCAGGCAGCGGTGAAAGCTTCCTGAGCGGTTAGCCCTTTCAGGGTGCGGGGCGGTTCATTTAATATTGCAATTTGCATCGGAAAAATAGTTGAAAAAAGCGGTTGTCGCGAGGGGGGGGGATAACTTATACTTATGGGCTTGTGCTATGGTTTTTTTAATGCGATTCCAATCTGAGAGGAGGCTGTTCTTATGGCAAAGAAAAACATTGACGCGGCGTACAAGCTGGCGTGCGAGCGTTACGCGGAGCTGGGTGTGGATGTCGGGGCGGCGCTGAAGAGGCTGCTGAAAATCCCGGTGTCTCTGCACTGCTGGCAGGGGGATGACGTGCGGGGGTTCGAGAACGCGGACGGCGACCTGACGGGCGGCATTCAGGCGACGGGCAACTACCCCGGTCGCGCGCGTACCCCGGCGGAGCTGCGCGGCGACATGGACTTCGTGTTCTCCCTGCTCGGCGGCAAGCACCGCGTGAACGTCCACGCCTGTTACGCGGAGTTCGAGAAGGGCCAGCGCGTGGACCGCGATGAGCTGACGGCGGAGCATTTCAAGAATTGGATCGCGTGGGCGAAGAAGAACCGCCTCGGCATGGACTTCAACCCGACGCTCTTCTCGCACCCGATGTTCAACGGGTTCTCGCTTTCGAGCCGCGACAAGAAAACCCGCAAGTTCTGGATCAAGCACACGATCGCGACGCGGCGCATCGCCGCGGTCATCGGCAAGGCGCTCGGCTCGCCCAGCGTGAACAACGTGTGGATTCCCGACGGCTTCAAGGACATCCCGGCGGACCGCATGACGCCGCGCAAGATTCTGGCGGATGCGCTAGACGAGTGCTTCGCGGAGAAGTTCAGCCCGAAGCATGAGCTCGACGCGGTGGAGTCGAAGCTGTTCGGCATCGGCGCGGAGAGCTACACGGTCGGCTCGCATGAGTTCTACATGGGTTACGCGGTGAAGAACCAGAAGCTGCTGACGCTCGACGCGGGGCATTTCCACCCGACGGAGGCGATCGCGGACAAGCTGTCGGCGTGCCTGCTGTTCGTGCCGGAGATTCTGCTGCACGTCAGCCGCGGGGTGCGCTGGGACAGCGACCACGTGGTCATCGTGAACGACGAGCTCATCGCCGTCGCGCAGGAGCTGGTGCGCCTGAACGCGTTCGACCGCGTGCACATCGGGCTGGACTATTTCGACGCGAGCCTCAACCGTATCGCGGCGTGGGTCATCGGCGTGAGGTCCATGCAGAAGGCGCTGCTCTACGCGATGCTCGAGCCGCTGAAGAAGATGCAGGACGCGGAGAAGAGCGAGGATTACGCCTCGCGCCTGGCGTGGATGGAGACGGCCAAGACGATGCCCTTCGGCGCGGTCTGGGACAAGTTCTGCGCGGACGAGGATGTGCCGCTGGACACCGAGTGGCTGGCCGAGGTCAAGGCTTACGAGGCGAACGTGCTGGCGAAACGCTAGAGGTTAGTAAACTAGGAATTAGAAATGAGGAATGAGGAATTGGAACCCGATGGAATGATCAGTTTTTAAAACCACGGTTTCTAATTCCTCAATTTAAAAACAGAGGTTTTCGCGATGGATATTTTGAGAGCGATCACGGTGCTGTCGCATGAGTTCGGCACGGCAGATTATGTGCAGGCCGGCGGCGGCAACACGTCGTGCAAAAATAAGACGACGCTGTGGGTCAAGCCGTCGGGGACGACGCTGCTGGGGCTTTCGATGGAGGCGTTCATCGCGATGGACCGCGCGGCGCTCGACAAGCTCTACGCGGTCGAGCCGCCGGCGTCGCCCGCAGAGCGCGAGGAGCTCGTGAAGGACATGATGGCGCAGGCGGTGCTGCCGGAGACGCCGGGGCGCGCGTCCGTGGAGGCGCCGCTGCACAACGCGCTCTCGGCCCGCTACGTGGTGCACACGCACCCGGCGGCGGTGAACGGCCTGACCTGCGCGCTCGGCGGGCGGGCGGCGGCGGCGCGGCTGTTCCCGGACGCGCTCTGGGTGCCTTACGTTGACCCCGGCTACACGCTGTGCATGGTCGTGCGCAAGGCGGTGCAGGACTACAAGGCGGTCAACGGCGAGGAGCCCAAACTGCTGTTCCTCGAAAACCACGGCGTGTTCGTGTGCGCGGACACGCCGGAGGAGATCCGGGCGATTTACGGGCGCGTGATGAACACGCTGGCGCGGGCCTATGCGGAACACGGCATCCATCAGGACGTGCCGGTCGAGAAGCACCCGATTCCCGATGAGCTCGTGGCGCGTTGGCGCAAGGTGCTGGCGGAGGCGTTCGGCGATGACGCAACGGCGGTCGTGGCGAGGAACCGTTTCCGGGTGGTCTCAGGGCCGCTCTCGCCGGATCATATCGTCTATGCGAAATCGTACCCGTTCGACGGCGTGCTGACCGTGGAGAACCTGCGCGCGTTCAAGGAGGCGCGCGGGTACGCGCCGCGCATCGTGCTGACGGACCATGCGGTGCTGGGCGTCGCGGCGACGGAGAAGAACGCGAGGCTGGCGCTGACGCTGGCCATGGACGGCGCGATTGTGCGGCGGCTCGCGCGGGCGTTCGGCGGTCTGCAGCTGCTGGGCGACGCATCGCGCGCGTTCATCGAGAACTGGGAGGTCGAGTCGTACCGCGCCAAACAGGTTTGACGCGGTGCGAATGAGGAATCGGGGGGGATGGAGCACAGTGCCCCCCCGCCCTTAAAGCGGCGGCGATCCGCCGCACTCCACAATAACAAGGCTTCCTGCCTTTACGGCTCGCGGGGATGCCCGCCTACCTCTCACGATGAACGACGTGGACATGGCGGACGGTATGGACACGGTGTCCATATCGCCTATCACCTCTCCTTCTGCTTGGAGATTTTACGTTGAAACGCTACGGGGTATTTTTTAATCGGGCCTGTCATATTTTACTTTCACAATCCTGATTTATAAATTATACTTTTAAATTTATTTTGTTTAGGGGGAGAGTATCGAATGGTAGTGACGCCGTATAAAGGGGGATGGCATTGTTTCGTTGCGCCCGGTCTCGTCGGGCTGGGGGTGTTGCTGTCGCTGGCTGGATGCATGACGCCCGAACGGGCGGACCGCCAGGCGAGCGAGGCGGGGACGCGTCTGGCGACGGCGTACTGGCAGGCGCAGACCGGACGCACCAACACGTTCGACGTGACGCGCCCGGCGGACGCGCTGACGCTGCGGCTTGCGCTGACGGCAATCGCGCGGGGGGAGGAGAATGTCGTGTTCCCTGAAATCCCGAACGTCTCGGGGCTGATGGACAATGACGTGTGGCGGCTCCCGCTGGCGGACGCGCTGAACGTCGCGGCGCGGAACGACCGTCAGTACCAGCGCCTGAAAGAGGATGTGTTCCGGGCGGCGCTGGACCTGGACTCGCAGCGGTTTTTGTTTGAGACATCCTTCACGGGCCTGCTGCTCGGTTTGCTGTCGGGCAACTCCGAGGCCGCCGACACACTGACGGGCAATGCGGGCGCGGGGTTCAGCCGCCAGCTTGAGAACGGCGCGACGATTGCCGGGCAGCTTGCCTTGGACGTGGTGCGCCTGCTGCGCAGCGACTGGCATTCGCTCGGCATCACGGGAGACCTTTCGATGTCGATTCCGCTCTTGCGCGGGTCGGGGCGGAAGGTGGTACGCGAGCCGCTGACGCAGGCGGAGCGTAACCTGATGTATGCGATACGGAGGTTCGAGCATTACCGCCAGACCTACGCCGTGGCGGTCGCGAGCGGCTACTTCGGTGTGCTCGAATATGCCCAGCGCCTCAAAAACGCGCAGGATAACGAGAAACGCCTGATTCTCAACAGCGAGCGCGCAGAGATGATGTACGAGGAAGAGCGCAAGGAGATGGGGCTCATCGAGGTGTCACAGGCACGCTCGGATTTGCTTGCAGCAAACGAGGGGGTCGTTGCGATGCGGCGCACTTATGAGGAGCGGCTGGACACGTTCAAGCTCACCATCGGGCTCCCGCCGGAGTCGCGCATTGAGCTCGACAACCTGGAGTTTGAGACGCTCCAGCAGGAAATCGAGGCGGCGGCGCAGGAGGGGACAGGCGGCGAGCGCATGTTCCCGGACGAGCCTGATGCGTGTGCCATCGCATTGAGGCAGCGGATGGATTTGTCTATCGTTTACGATTCGCTAGGCGATGCCGAGCGCGGGCTGAGCGTCGCGGCGGACGCGCTCCGCGCGGACGTTGCTCTGACGGGGTCGGCGCGGGCGGGGCAGACCGGCACGTCTGAGAGCAGCAGCTTCTCGGGGACGGAAAGCTGGGGGGCGGGCCTGCGGATGGACCTGCCGTGGAACCGCCGCCGCGAGCGTAACGCCTACAAGCGGCAACTCATCGCGATTGAGCAGGCCAAGCGGGATGTCGAGGAGAAAGAGGACGCCATCAAAGCTGCCGTGCGCAACGGGCTGCGCAAACTGGCGGCGGCGGAAGCATCCTACAAGATTCAGGTGGCGGCATTGGGCGTGGCGGAGTTGCGGGTGGCCAGCAACACCCTTTTCATGGAGTTGGGGCGCTCGACGATGCGCGATATGCTGGAAGCCCAAAGCACCTTACTGCAGGCGCAGAACAACCTCTGCAACGCGGTTATCGGTTGGCGCATCAGCGAGCTTGAGCTGCGGCGCGACATGGGCGTGCTGGCGATTTCAGAAACAGGCGTCTGGGAACCGATGGAAGCGTATGTTGAGGACAATGGATAAAAACCAATTCCGCAGGGGGCGTCCAAGCATCCGACACAAGGGCCCCCGTTGGCGCGACCGCGGCCAATGGGGTATGGGAACATCCGGCGTCCAAGTCAAATGCGCCACGGGGCGATGCCCCTTATGGCGTGCGGCGGCGCGCGGTGACGCGAACCCCTCAGGCGGGCCGCCTGAGGATGGGCGGCCAGGCTGCGCACAAAAAAACTGACGGCGCAAGGAGCTCCGTCAGGACACATGGCATTGGGGGCAGACCCCCTTGTAATAAAGGGACATCGCCTCGACCACAAAGCCGTCCATCGGTTGCGGGAACACCGTCTCCGCCGGATAGAAGAAGTTGTAGAGCCGCCCGCACTTCACGCACTTGAAGTGCCCATGATTTGATGTCTCGGCATCAAAACGCATCTCGCCCTCATCAGAGACCAGCCGCGTGACCAGACCGCATTTGCACAAGGCGTCGAGCGTCTGATAGACGGTGGTTCTCGAAAGCGTCGGATACCCTGAAATCAAGTCACAGTAAATCTTCTCCGCAGTCGGATGTGACGTGTAGCTGCAAAGGTACGTGAATACAGCAACACGCTGCGGCGTGGGCCGAAGACCACGCTCATGTAGTCGTTGTACGGATGAGAAACTCAATCCTTTCTGATCATTATCCATAAAGGCCTCCTGAAATCTCATTTCAATATTAGTAATAATACCATATTAGGCGTTGCTATGCAAGTGAAGAGTGTAAAGTTTTGTCTATAATTTTGGAGCGTTCTGCGGCGGCATTTTTCCGGCATAATAAATAGACCTGTCCTAAAACCCGAGTTCCCCGAAAGACTTTTCATCGATGCGCAATCCGGGTATAGGCCACAGCCTGAAATAAACCGCGAAAAACACGAAAATTCATGAGCACTTTTTTATTGGGGGTAAATCTTTTTCGCGTGTTTCGCGCGTTTTGCGGTTAATTGGCATGAGCAAAAAAAATCCCCCGCGCCCGCTCATTCCTTGTTGACACACGGAACATTAACTGGTATCTTGCCGTGGTGTGAAAGAGATCAGTAGGATTGACAACTCCAACAAACAACATAATTGGAGGAAACGTCATGAAAGCGAAAAACACGGTTCACTCAGGTGCTTCGCGCACCCTTAGGGCACTCGGGTTTTTATCCAGTGCAATGCTCTTAGCGGCATTCGTCGGTTGCACCCCGCCTCCCCCACGGAACAGCGGGATGCCGTATGTGGATATCACGGGTTTCCTGAGCGAGACGATCACCGTCACCGCATGGGCGGCGTCCCAGCAGGACCACGATGCTTTCACGGGCAGCCAGCACTTCATGCCGGTCACGGAGGAGGGCGCACGGGTCGCGCGCGCCGAGACCGCGGCGGAGGTGAACGGCGTGACGATCACGCCGCTGCCCGTGGGCGCGGTCTATTCGGCGCTGGACGGGTTCATCATCACGAAAGGCTCGGGCGCGGCGGCGGCGGCCCTCGGCGGCGCGGGTGAGAATCGGCTCAGCCTGACGGAGGGCAACGAGGTCTATATCCCCGTCTGCTACCACGCGGTGCGCTACAACCATGCGTGGACGGCCTCGGAGAGCGGCACCTACAGCAGTTGCGGCCGCAACGGCGAGTGGAGCGATGCCAGCGAAAACAGCGTGTTGTTTTACCGGAACACGGGCGACCGCAGCGGGGTCTTCGCCTTCGACAGTTCCCCCACGAATTTCGTGATCTTCCAGTCGTTCTACGCCATGGGGCTGACCGACATGGGCGGCGGCCTTAACCGCATCACGCTGCCCGTGGATGACGCGGTTTTCACGGACGCCGCGCTGGCGTGCGATGAGGACACCCTCGCGGACGGGGAGGGCAATCCCGTCGCGTTCGCCAAGCCCATCGCCAAAACCGGGATGCCGCAGTGGTATCTGTTCGTGGCGGACGGCGGGCTGTTCACGCACCACAACCCGGGCCTCGCCTTTGACGACGGCGCCTACTCGCTCCCCGCAGGCGCGCTCGTCCTGCACCCCAACACGGACATCATTTTCCGGCAGGGCGACAGCCCCGTCCCCATCACCGTCAGGGTGGACGGGACGGTCATGCTCTGGCCCGGCTGCTCGTTCGACATCGACCAGGACGGCCTGCCGCCGGTCACCGTGACCCGCCCCGGCTACTACGACATCCCGACGCGCACCTTCCACCCGCTCTCGCAGCAGCAGGTGACCGTCACGTTCGACGCCGACGGCGGTGACATGGACAGCCCGTCTGCGGATTACTGGGCGCAGATGCCCTACGGGCTGCTCCCGGCGCCGACCCTCGCGGACCACTATTTCCTCGGCTGGTACAATGACAGCGGCTATGTCCGCACAGCGATCGACACCGTGCCCGACGCGAGCCACACGCTCACCGCGGGCTGGGTCCCGCTGGAGCATGTCGTCTATGTGTTCAACGACGAGGAGTACGATTCCGTGTGGGACGTCATGCGGCCCGGGACGCGGGTCGTCAACGGCGACGGCGGCGTGGACGCGTTCTTCCCCAAGACGGAGGAGGATTTCTGGGAGAGCACCCTCAACGACACGCTGGCTGCCATCACGGCCATCGAACACGCGCTGGGGCAGGCCGAAGTTGATGAGGCGGTCATCGTGTTCGGCTGCGAATGGGGCGCACCGGAGGCGCAGATATACCGCGCCCGCCCCAGTTCGCTCGTGTTCACGCGGGAGGCCGTCACGCACCTGCGCGGCATTGTGAACGTTGACGGTTATAGCGACGATCCGGCACCGCCCGCCTCGCTCATGATCGGCGGCAGCGCGGTCATCCGCAGCACCGCGGCGATCCTGGGCCCCCCGCTGACGATCGGCGACAGCGCCACCGTTATCATTGACAGCGGCGAGGTGTTCCTGAACGCCAACACGATATTTGAGCAGGACATCTTCAGCTGCGGCATCGTTATCCAGGGTAACGCCCAGATGATCGTGAACGGCGGCATGGTGTCGCCCGGAGCGCTCGGGGGGTTCGGCGTGACCGTCCTCGACGGCGCGTCCCTCACCGTCAACGGCGGCGTCTTCGCCCCGCTCACCATTTACGGCGCGTTCCTCGCGGCGGGCGACGCATCCGTCCAGATCAACGGCGGCCAACTCTACCTCGACGCGACCGCCATGCAATGGGCGGTGGAAAACTCGCTTCACATGCTGGGGCTGGACATGAACGCGAATGACATGGAGTGGCTCCTCTGGCTCATCGAGCAATACCTCTCCCATGTGCCGGTCGCCGGGTTCACCGCCCTCAGCGGCTCGCCGGTGTTTGAGGTCAACGGCGGCGCGTTCCACGGCAACTGGTTCGCGTACGCGTCGCCCCAGGCGCTGGTGGACGCGCTGATGTCGTTCCAGTTTCTGAGGGTAGAGGTGGACCCAGCGATCCTGTACGACCTGGAGATGAACCCGCCCACGCCCACCGTCGCGCTCAACGGCGGCACGTTCGCCAGCAGCGTCTGCAACCTGCTCGTCACGCGGCCGGAGGGCGAGGTCATCCTCGGGGGCGCCGCGCTCAGCGCCAATTGCGCGAACATCCTCCTGACGCCGGGCGCCAAGGTCACCGTTGACGGCGCCACGTTCCAGCGCGGCAACCGCCGCACCCTCTCGGTGTTCGAGGAGACGGCGGCGTATGAGGAAGGGGAAATCACCCTCGGACAACTCATCGGCTATCTGGGGGACGTGGCCTACGACTCCGCGCAAGACAGCACGCTCGGCGGCCTGTGGCCCACCGATCTGCACGCGGAGATCATGAACGCCGCGCAAGCGATTTTCACCGCCCCGTTCGACGACCAACTGGTCATCGTCCAAGGCGGCGCCGCGTATCAGGCGGACTTCATCCCCTACGGGTACCCCGGCTACCGCTTCAAGCAATCCAACGACGGCGCGGGCCCCGACCTCGTGTACGACATTGAGCCTTGGGCGTTCGCGGTCACGATCACCGAGCCGTACCAGCCCGGCGGCGCACCGCTCGTCCTCCCCGCGTTCTACGGCGAGCCCCTGCCGCCCTTCGCGGCCAACGCGTATGCCCAGCAGTCCATCTTCATCGGTGCGCGGGACACCGTCGGGGTCTGGTATTACGACAACCACGGCGACGGCATCAGGGACTGGGACAAGGACGACGACGACGTGCTGAACGGCATCTGGGACGCCAACAGTTACCGCGTCGTCTATTTCGCCAACGGCGGCCGCTTCGACGCCTCCGACAGCAGCGCGTCCCACATGATGCTCTCCGTCGTGAACGTCGAGGGCGACTTCTACCCCGTCCCCGCCGTCCCCACCCGCGAGGGCTACGCCTTCGACGGCTGGAACACGCAGGAGGACGGCACCGGCGCAAGCGTCACCCCCGGCGCGACCCCCTACTCTCCCGGGGCCTCCGCCCGCATGGTGTTCGCGCAATGGGAGGCGTGCCACACCCCCCACCCCGTGACCCTGCGCCACGGGATCGGCTCCGCCCTGGCCGACACCATCGAGGCGCTCTGCGGGTTCCCCATGCCCGGCACGGACCAGTCCGGCATCGCGCTGGCCCCGCCGGCTGGCGCGGGCGCCTTCATCGGCTACTTCGACCTCGCCAGCCCCGGCCTGAAACGCTACTACGACGAGGACCTGCTCAGCGCCCGCAACTGGGACCAGCACGACGACAACGCCGAACTCACCGCCCTCTTCGCGCCCCCCGACACCGTGGCCTTCCACGCCAACGGCGGCGAGTATGAGTACGTCACCCCCTACGACGCGGTCGCCTCCCACCTGCAAACCGTGCCGACCCTCGAGCCGACAGGGCTCGACCCCTCGCGCCGCTACGGCTTCCCCGAGCCGCCCGCCCTGGCAGGGCACGCGCTCGCCGGGTGGAACACGAAGGCCGACGGCACAGGCACCGCCGTCGCCCACGGCGCCCCCGCCCCCGCGACCGCCAGCATCCTCTTCGCACGCTGGACGCTCATCCCCGACAACCCCACCGTCACGCTCATCCCCGAGCACGGCGTGCCCTACATCGACAACGCCGCCGCCGCCACGCGCGAAGTGCAGGCCACGCCCGGCGCGCCCATGCCCGCCATCGTGCCGCCCTACAGTTCCGCCACCGTCAGCGGCGCGACCGGCGCATACCTGTTCGCCGGTTACACCAACGCCCTCGGCGCGTGGTACTACGACGGCAACGGCGACAGCCTCCGCAACTGGGACAACCCCGAAGGCGACACCCTCTACGCCGCGTGGGCCGAGGACACCGACCCCGGCACCTCCCCCACCGTCGTGTTCTACGGCACCGGCGGAACCCCCGCCGTGCAGTTCGAGCAGGCCGCCAACGGCGCCTACGCCCTGCCCCCCCAGACCCCCGCCCGCCCCGGCTACACGTTCCTCGGCTGGAACACCCGCAAGGACGGCAGCGGCACCGCCGTCGCCGCGGGCACCCCCTACGCCGGGCAACGCTTCGCCTACGCCCAGTGGCGCGACGGCGAATGGGCCTGGGTGCATATCGACGACATCCGCAAGCACGCCGCCGCCACCGAACTCCTCTGGGACAGCACCCCCGTCGAGACACGCCTCGGCCCCAACTACAGTTACCTGATCCACTACTCGGACAGCCTCCTGCTGCCGTTCGGCCTGTGGGGCCAGATACCCGAGACCACCCTCGGCGCCAACCTGTTGCGCGGCGACCCCATCCACAGGGCGCTGATCGACGACGCCCTCCTCGCCCCCGCAGGCGCCATGTTCTTCCGCCTCGAGGCGCGCAAAGAATAACGCACACGCGGCAGTGACGCAAGCGAAAAAGTCCCGTGGAGCAATCCACGGGACTTTTTTGTTCGTGCGCAGAGGGCGAGCGTCCTCGCGAGCCGTTAGGCACGATGGAGGGCGAGCGTCCCCGCGAGCCGTTAGGCACATGGAGGGCGAGCGTCCTCGCG
>WRJS01000064.1 GCA_009778475.1 Kiritimatiellota bacterium
CCGTGCTGAACCTCGCGCTCCTCCTGCCGGTTTACCTCAATGCGCCCAATCCCCTCAATCACGGTGCCGCGCCGTGCCGCGTCATGCTCTTCAACGTCAACTACAAGACTGGCGACCCAGAGAAAGTCCTTGGGGTCATTCGCGCCCACGACCCTGATGTTATCGTGCTGGAGGAAATCGGCCAGAGGTGGTTTAACCGCCTCGCGCCGACCCTCGCCCAAACACACCCGCACCACACAACGGCGTTGCGCGACGACCCCTTCGGCATCGGGCTGTGGAGTAAGCACCCGTTTGCCGTAACGAACATACTCTATAGCCGCAACGCCGCCGTGCCGTCCATCCTCGCCGAAATCGACGCCCCGCATGGCAGGTATGCCGTCCTTGCCACGCACCCCCTGCCGCCGATTGGCCCTTTCTTTTCTGAATACCGCGACGCGCAACTCGCCGAGCTCGCCCGTCTTGTGCGTGACACACGGCTTCCGCTGCTGCTCGTCGGCGATCTCAACGCCACGCCGTGGTGCGCCGCGTTCAAACGCCTCCTGCGCGACGCTGACCTGCGGAACGCCTCGCAGGGGCGCGGGCTGTACCCCACATGGCCCGCCGTCTTCCCCGCCTTCCTGCGGATACCCATCGACCACGTCCTGCACACGCCCGGCATCGAAATCATCTCGCGCCGGACGGGCGGCCGCGTCGGTTCTGATCACCTCCCTGTCCTCGTCGAGTTCAGGTTCACAAACACGCACGGGAACGAACACCTATGACAAACCTGCTTTTGAAAAACGCCCGTTGCATCGACCCCGCGCGTGGGGTTGACGCCGTCACCGACCTTGTCATCCGAGACGGGGTCATCCAGCCGGACGGCTCCGACGCGTCCGACCTGCCCGTCAAGGACGCTTCGGGGCTCATCGCCGCCCCCGGCTTCTGGGACACCCACGTCCACTTCCGCGACCCCGGCAACCCCGCCGCCGAGACCCGCCGCTCCGGCGCGCGCGCCGCCGCCGCAGGGGGCTTCACCCACGTCGTCACCATGCCCAACACCACGCCCCCCGGCGACTCCCCCGAATGGCTCCGCGAGCAGCTCGCCGACGCCCTCCCCGTCACCCTCCACCCCGCCGCCTGCGTCACCCGCGGCCGCGCGGGCCGCGCCCTCGCCGACCTCGAGGCCCTCGCCCGCCACGGCGCCGCCGCGTTCACCGACGACGGCGCCATGGTCGCCGACGACGCGCTCATGCGCGAGGCCATGCGCCGCGCCAAGACCCTCGGCAAGCCCATCCTCGACCACGCCGTCGCGCCCGCCACCGCCGCCGACGGCGTCATCCGCGACTGCCCCGCCGCGCGCGCCCTCGGCCTCCCCCTCTTCCCCCCCGAGGCCGAGACCCGCGCCATCGCCCGCGACATCCGCCTCTGCCGCGAGACCGGCTGCACCCTCCTCATCCAGCACATCTCCACCGCCGGGGGCGTCGAACTCATCCGCGCCGCCCGCGCCGAAGGCCTCCCCGTCTTCGCCGAGGCCTCCCCCCACCACCTCGCACTCGCCGCCGAGGACATCCCCGGCGACGACGGCAACTGGCGCATGAACCCGCCCCTCGGCACGCGCGCCGACCGCGCCGCCATCCGCGCCGCCGTCCTCGACGGCACCATCACCCTCTTCGCCACCGACCACGCCCCGCACCCCCCGGCCGCCAAGTCCAGCGGCTTCCTCGCCGCCCCCTTCGGCGTCATCGGGCTGGAGACCGCCGTCGGCGTCACCTGGCAGGCCATGGTCTGCGAGGAGCGCATGGCCCCCCTCGACTGGCTTGCCCGCTGGACCACCGGCCCGGCCGCCGTCCTGGGCCTCCCCCCCCCGACCCTCGCCCCCGGCGCCCGCGCCGACCTCGTGCTGATCGACCCCGACGCCCGCTGGGTCGTCACCCCGGCCGCCTTCCAGTCCCTTTCGCGCAACACCCCCTTCGCCGCCCTCACCCTCCCCGCACGGAGCGTACGCACGATTAGGTAATAGGTAATAAGTAATAGGTAATATGTAAAAGGTAATATGTAAAAGGTAAAAAGTAAAAGGTAAAAGGTAATAGGTAAAAGGTAATAGGTAAAAGGTAATAGGTAAAAGGTAATAGGTAAAAGGTAATAGGTAAAAGGTAATAGGTAAAAGGTAATATGTAAAAGGTAATAGGTAAAAGGTAATATGTAAAAGGTATCTGCAAAAAAAGAATGAACAGGGATTCCTTTCAAGGTGCGTAGGCTTTTTTTGCCTCTTACCTTTTACCTTTTACTTTTTACCTTTTACATATTACCTATTACTTATTACTTATCACCTATTATGCATTATCCTCTTGCAATGCGCGGGGGGAGGGGGTATTATGATTACTCTTTAAGGAAAGGAGCGGGTTATGATGAGACGGAACGTGAGGGCGGCATCGGGCCGCGGCAACATTGCGGTGCTGGCGCTCGCGCTGGCGGGGGGCGCGGCGCGCGCGGAGGTCATCAACGTCAGCGGCGGCGGGGCGAACCTGCAGGCGGCGATCAACATCGCCCAGCCGGGGGACGTCCTGCGCGTGGCGCAGGGGACGTACAGCCCCATCGCCACCAGCAACAAGGCGATCCGCATCGAGAGCATATTCCCCGACCCGAGGTGGGTCATCATCGAAGGCGGCAACACCCGGCGCTGCGCGATGCTGGGGGAGCCGGAGGAGTATGAGTACGTCGGTTACCTTACCGCGACCAACACCGTCCTCTCCGGGTTCACGCTGCGGTACGGGAAGGCGGTTTCGACTGGCGGCGACGACTTGAGCGGCGGCGGCGGCGGGGCCCTGGGCGGCACGCTGACGAACTGCATCGTCTCCTTCAACACGGCGGATATCGGCGGCGGGGCGTGCCTCAGCGTGCTGACGGACTGCACGATCATCGGCAACGAGGCGGAGGCCGGCGGCGGGGCGTGCATAAGCACGCTGACGGGCTGCGACCTCTCCCACAACACGGCGGTGCAGCTTGGCGGGGGGGCGTGCATAAGCACGCTGACGGGCTGCGACCTCTCCCACAACACGGCGGTGCAGCTTGGCGGGGGGGCATACGGGAGCCAATTGCTGGACTGCGACCTGGAGGGCAACTCGGCAGGGATCGGCGGCGGGGCGGGAAACTGCACGCTGACGGGCTGCACGCTCACAGGCAACGAGGCGGAGACCGGCGGCGGCGGGGCGTTCTTGAGTTACCTGCTGGACTGCGACCTGGAGGGCAACACGGCGTACTACGGCGGCGGGGTGTGCGGGAGTTACCTGCTGGGCTGCACGCTCACGGGCAACGCGGCGGAGCACGGCGGCGGGGCATACGGCGGCGAGGTGGATAACTGGCCACTCGAGTGTTCCCTGCTGGGGTGCACGCTGGCGGGCAACACGGCGGGCGGCACCGGGGGCGGGGCGACGGGCTGCAACATGGGCGCCTGCGTGGTCACGAACAACACGGCGTGGCACGGCGGCGGGGCGTGGGACTGCTCCCTCCAGGACTCCCTGGTGGCGTGGAACACGGCGGGGGACAAGGGCGGGGGGGCGGTGCGCAGCCACCTGCTGAACTGCACGGTGACGCGCAACTCGGCGATTAACGCCGGGGGGGTGGCGGGCGCGTGCCAGGTCGAGAACACCATCGTGCACGGGAACCAGGCGACTTCCGAGCCGGAGTATGAGGCTGGCGCGGGGAGCGTGTTCATGTACTCCTTCTCCGCGTCGGCGCCGCCGGGGGTCGAGAACAAGGGGGGCAACCCGCTGTTCGCGGATGCGGCCGGGGGGGACTTCCGGCTCCAGCCGGGCTCGCCGTGCCGCAACACGGGGAACAACGCGCTGGCGGCGGCGGGGTACGGCCACGTGGAGGATTTCCTCACGGATATGAAGCAGGTGTTCGGCGCGCGGGCGGTGGCGGGCTACGGGGCGGGGCGCGACCTCGACGGGAAGCCGCGCGTCATCGGCGGGACGGCGGACATGGGGGCATACGAGTTCGGGTCCGCGCTGAGCTCCCTGCGCATCACCCGCATCGACCTGGGGGCGGTGGCGGCGGGGCGGCGGCCCGTCACCCTGGACCTGGACTACACGGGCGCGCTCACCCCGCTCGCCGTGCAGATGTGGCGCACCCTCGGCAGCGCCCCCGACGCCACCCTCACCCCCCCGGTCATCGACCTGGGCGGCGGCAAGGCGACGCTCACGGTGAGCGTGCTGGCGACAGAGGCGAAAGCGTTCTTCAAGGTCGAGGAGCAGTGAGGGGGGGCGCGAGGTGAATGATATGAAATGTGTCGCGGGCCTGCTCCTGCTGGCGGCGGGCGCCTCCGCGCAGATGATCGAGCTGGACGCGCTCCCCGAGCTCGGCTCCGGGGGCAACGCGGAGGGGCGCGTCGTCTGGAACGGCCTCAACGCCGGTAACGCCGGCCAGTACGCCGTCATCGGGATGCTGGACACCCCGTGGGGGCAGTATGTGAAGCCCTCCTACGAAAACTACCTGAACGCGGTGGACGCCAACGGCTTCTTCTCCTTCAACCTCACCTCAGACCCGCTCGACTACCCGCACGACGACGTCCTGTTCTACTTCGTCGAGCGCGCCCTCTTCAACGGCGTGCACGGCAGCCAGGTCAACGCGGCGTACATGGTCGGCAAGCACCTGGCCATGCTGGCGGTGAAGCGCTCGCAATTCGGCGTGCAGACGCCGACGCCCAGCGTGGCGCCCGGGTTCGTCCCGGCCGGCACGGCGGTCGCGCTCTCCTGCGCGGCGGGCGACACCCTGCGCTACACGACCGACGGCACCGCGCCCACGGCGAGTTCGCCCGTGTACTCGGCGGCGCTCACCGTGCCGCAGCACGGCGCGCTCATCATCCACGCCATCGCCGTGCGCACGGGCGGGGCGGCCAGCGAGCCCGCGTCGTTCACCTACCTGCCGCGCCAGCCGCTGGACAAGCCGTTCTTCGGGCTGAACGCCTCGCTGATCCTCGGGGGCGAGAACCCCGGCGGCGCGCTCCCGGAAGCGGCCACGCGCACGCGCCTCGCGCCCGCCGCGCCGCTGGCGCAATGGGTGCGCACGTTCGGCACCCTCAACAACGGCCACGAGCACGTCAACCGCATCGCCAAGACGGAGATGGGGCTGCGCACGCTCATCGGCCTGTGGGTCTCCACCGACCCCGCCGCCAACGCGGCCCAGCTGCAGGGCCTGCGCGACATCCTCACGCTCGGCCCCGCGCCCGACCTCATCGCCGTCGGCAACGAGTGCAACACGCCGCACCTCGACACCTACGTCCCCCCGGCCACCCTCACGAACGTCATCGCCGCCGTGCGCGGCATCCTCGCGGAACACGGGCTGGGCGCGAGCGTCCCCGTCGGCAGCGTGGACATCGGCAACGCGCCCTGGCCCCGCGCCGTGCTGACGCAGCTGGACTTCGCGGGCGTGAACATCTACTGCGGCACGTGGGACGCCACGCCCCAGCACGAGATGGCCGCCGCCACCGCGCGGCTCTACACCAACGAGACCGCGCGCCTCGGCAAGCGCATGACCCTCCTGACCGAGACCGGCACGCCGCACGACGGCGGCCCCTACAGCGTTGACGGCGGCACGCAGACCGCCTCGCAGCAGAAGTCCGCCGACTACCTGAACGCCATGCTCGACTGGACGCGCAACGACCGCATCCCGCTCTTCCATTTCTCCCTTTATGACGAGGCGTGGAAAACGCGCGTCAGCGGCCGCCCCATCGAGCAATACTTCGGGCTGCTCGACGCGGGCGGCGCCCTGCACCCGTTTTACGCGCCCGCCCTCGACGCCCACCGCCCGCCCGTGCGCATCGACGGCATCACCGTCACGCCCGCCGCCGTGAACCTCTCCTGGAGCGACGGCAACGCCAACTGCGCCATCCACGGCAAGACCAACCTCGCCGACGCGGCATGGGTCCCCCTCGCCGGGCTGCCCATCGGCGCCAGCGGCGTCCAGTTCAACGCCAGCGACCTGCGCTTTTTCCGGCGGATGCCGCCCGAGTGAGGCCGGGGCTACCGCCGTTTAGATGACTAATCCCTCAATCAGTCGCGCGACCTGAACCACAAAATCAGGGAAGGACTCGGCGAGGATTTCGGCGTTCTGGACGGTGACCTTGGCGGGCGCGGCGAGGCCGGAGAGCGCGAGCGCCATCGCGAGGCGGTGGTCGCCGGAAGCGTCGCACACGCCGCCGCTGAGCGTGCCGCCCTGAATCGCGAAGCCGTCTTCGTGCTCGTCCAACACCACGCCGAGTTTGCGGAGCTCGCGGCACAACACGGTGATGCGGTCGGTCTCCTTGTAGCGGAGCTCGGACGCGTCGCGGACTTCGGTCGTCCCCTTGGCGAAACAGGCGGCGATCGCGAACGCGGGGAACTCGTCGATCATCCGCACGACCGTGTCGCCGCTGACCTTGATGGCCTTCAGCCCGGCCGACGCGAGGCGGATGTCCCCCACGGGTTCGCCCGCAATGGTGCGCGGGTTCTCGACGGACACCTCCGCGCCCATCTTCGCCAGCATGTCCACAATGCCCGTGCGCGTGGGGTTGACGCCGACATCGCGGACCACGATAGCAGAGCCGGGGATGATCGCCGCCGCGACCAGCAGGAACGCGGCGGAGGAGATATCGCCGGGCAGCGTGACCTCCAGCGGCGCGAGCGGGCGCGTCAACGGCGCGACCGTGACCGCGCCGTCTTGCCCGACGCGGATGCCCGCGCCCATGGCCGCGAGCATCCGCTCGGTGTGGTCGCGGGAGGGCCCCGGCTCGCGGAGCGTCGTGACGCCGTCCGCCGCGAGCGCGGCGAGGATGAGGCAGGACTTCACCTGTGCGCTGGCGACGGGTTGCGCGTAGTCGATGGCGCACAGCGGCGTGTCCGCCGCGCGGGCGGCGAGCGTGAGCGGTGCGCAGTCGCGGGTTGCGGTGACGGGGGCGCGCATAGCCATGAGCGGTTTCGTGATGCGGTCCATCGGGCGGCGGCGCAGGCCCGCCGAGCCGTCGAGCACGCACGGCGTTCCGGCGGCCGCGAGCGCACCCGCCAACAGGCGGAGCGTCGTGGCGGAGTTGCCGCAGTTGACGGGCGCGGCGGGCGGCGCGAACCCGCGCAGCCCCTTGCCCGTGACGGTGAGGCGTTCGCCCTCCAGCCGCCACGGAACCTGAAACGCGGTGAGCGCGCCCAGCATGGCGCGGGTGACGCCGGACACGAGGAAGCGGTCGATGACGCTCTCGCCCTCCGCCATCGCGGCGAAGAGCGCGGCGCGGTGCGACAGCGACTTGTCGCCCGGCAGACGGATTTCGCCAGACAGCGGCCGTGCGCGGGAAAGGGAGAGGTCGGACATGAAACTGCTCCGAATTAGGAATTAATAATTAGGAATTAGGAATCGGGGAAAAGGCATCGAGGCTTTGTTTTGATTTAACCACAATAGGCACAATAGAATTCACAACGGACACTATTTTCAAGACATTACCATTGTGTCTATCGTGAAAACCATTGTGTCTATTGTGGTTAAAAAAATATATGCGCCCCGAAGGGGAAATCCTGTTCATCCTGTCAAAAAAAGAATTCGCGCTCATGGTCTTCATTCCTCATTCTAATTTCTTATTGCAAGGCGGAAGCCTTGCGTTCCCGGCAATTCCTAATTCCTCATTCCTCATTTCTCATTCCGCGCTCGCGCGGTCTGCCAGCATGGCGAAGGCTTTGTCGGGCCCTGCGTCGAGGAGGGCTTGCGCGTCGGCCTCGGTCAGGGCGGGCGCGGCGCCGACGGCGGCGAAGAAGGCGTTGCGCGTGGCGATGTTTGGGAACTCGGCGGCGGCGCGTTCGCTGAGGTAGGGCGCGTCAGCGTACAGCCCCAGCAGCGTCTGGCCGACCATCACATACATGCCCTGCGTGAACGCGGCGGCGTACTTGCCCAGCACGGGGCCGGTGATGTCATCCACGAACGGCAGGCCGCCCTTGTTCATCTCCGTGCCGATGTTGATGGGCAGGTCGCGCTTGACGCAGGCCTTGACGATTGCGTCGAGGTTGGCCTGTTTGCGCGCGGCCTCGTCGGGCTTCTTGAGGTTCCAGTTGCGGTCGGGGATGATGTTCAGCGCGGCGCCGCCCTTGGCGATCATGAGGTCGATCACATACTCGGGGTCGGCCTCGCCCGCGCTCGTGCCGTCGAGCCACGTGATGGTCGGTATCGCGCCGCAGGACTTGACCCACGGCAGGAACAGGTCCGCGAGCGGGAAGGTCGTCTCGTCCGGCTGGGCGTAGCCGATGCCGCCGCGCTTGGCGAGCGCGGTACGGACGAGCTCTTCCCAGCGCGGCACGTCGGCCTCGATGGCGGGGTAGGCGGAAGCGTCGCATTTCAGCAACGGCGCCCAGAATGCGGCGCGGGCGGCGTCATCCGTGAAGGCGGCCTTCGAGCGGTTGCAGTAGGCGCGGATGATGTGGCGCTCGGTCGCGACGCCCTTGGGCGTGAGCGGCACCACGTCGCGGGCGTAGTCCAGCGCGATGGCGGGGAGCGCGGCGTTGATGCGGGCGATGAGCGCGAGGTTGCGGTCCTGCGCCCCTTGGCGCAACTGCGCGAGGAAGTCGCCCTGCGGCGTACCGGCCTGCGGCACGGCGGTGTAGCCGCACCCCATGATGTAGGCCACGCCCGGCTCGCCCGGCGAGCTGATGTCCGCCGCCGCCTGCTCGCGCACATACGAGCGCGTCTCCATGTGGACGGCCGCGCGAAGCCCCAGCACGCGCCCCGCGGTTAGGAACTCGTCGAGGCCGTCCAGCACGTCGAAGTCGCACAGCGCGGCCGCGCACAGGCCTTCGCGGCGGCACTCATAGGCGATGCGCGAGGGCGACCACCCGTCGGCGTTGTAAGAGAAGAACGAGTGGCAGTGCATATTGAACAGCACGCCCGGCTCGGGGAATCCCCCCGACGCGGCAAGCTTATCCAGCGCATCGCGCCGGACACCGGCATTGAAATCATCTAGTGTATTCATAATCATAAAACGTTTCCTTTCTGAGTGGTCAGTGATCAGTGGTCAGAAAATCTGGCAACTAACCACTGACCACTAATCACTAACCACTGCCCCTTTCCCTTTGCCCGCCCATGCGATGCACGCAAGCCCGCCGATGAACGCCGCGAGGCTGATGGCTTGGCTCGTCGAGAACGGCCCCACGGCGCCACGGGGGTCGCCGCGCAGGAATTCGATGCCGAAGCGCAGCACCGCGTAGCCGACGAGATACAGGCCGCCGATCAGGCCGCGCCGCCGGTAATGCTTGGGGTACAGCGCGAACAGCAGCGCGAACAGCGCCAGCGTCGCCGCGCTCTCGATCAGTTGGGTCGGGATGACGGAGAGGCTTTCGGTCGCGGTCTCGCGGATGAGGCCGCCGCTCACATGGTTGAACCACGCCGGCGACCCCCTCGGGAACGAGACCGTCAGCCATGCGTCGCTGTGCTTGCCCCAGCAGCATCCCTGCATGAAGCACCCGACCCGCCCGAAGGCCTGCCCCAGCGGCAGCACCGCGGCCGAGATGTCGGTCATCTCGAAAAAATTCCTGCGGAAGCGCAACGCGTAGCCGATGTACGGGATGAGCGCGCCGAGGAACCCGCCGTAGTACACCAGCCCACCTTGGTCGAAGCGCACGACGGCCAGCGGGTTGTGCGCGAACTCCGCCGTCCAGTGCTGCGCGACATACACCGCGCGCGCGCCGAGGATCGCCGCGAGCATCACCCACGTCAGCAGCATCGCCACCTGGTCACTGTTCTGCCCCGTCCGCTTGCACAGGTACACCATCACCCGCCATGCCGCGAGGAAACCCAGCGCCATGCAGAGCCCGTACATGCGCAGCGTTATCGGGCCGATCGAAAAGAGTTCGGAATGCATGGGGCAATATGATATGCTTTCCGCCCCGCCCAGCGCAATGAAAAAATGCCGTTCAGAAACGGATCCCGAAATCGATAAACGTGGCAGGAAGGCGGAACTTCTGGGCGACAAGCTTGGCGAGCGCACGGATGCCGAAGGTTTCCGTGGCATAGTGGCCGGCAAAGACGGCGTTCATGCCGTGGTTCTCGGCTTGGTTGTAGCCCTGCAAACTCGGCTCGCCGGTCAGGAACACGTCGAGGCCGAGCGCGCCCGCCTGCTCCACCATGTCCGCCGCACCACCGGAGACGATGCCGACCGTCCGCACGATCGCTTTGCCGAACGCGACGGAACGCGCGTCGGCGCTCACCTCCTCGGCCACGGTCGCGCAGAAGGACTCGAAAGGGACGGGCTTCGGCAGGGCCCCCGCGAAGCCGATCGTCTCGCCGTGATAGTCGAAGGCCGGCTTGATGCGCGTCAGGCCGAGTGCCTTACACAATTGCGCATTGTTGCCGTAGCGCGGGTGCGCGTCCAGCGGCAGGTGCGAGGCGTAGAGCGCGATGTTGTGGCGGACGGCGAAAGAGACGAGGTCGTAGTTGAGGCCCGTGATGCGCTTCAATGAATCCCCCCAGCTAATCCCGTGATGACAGATGACGAAATCCGCACCCTGCTTGGCGGCCTCGCGGAGGAACCGCAGGCTCGCGTCCACGCCGACGGCGACGTGCGAGACCGTGCCGTCATTGGCGATCTGCAAGCCGTTGTTCGATGCGTCGCGGACGGCATCCGTCCTGAGCGTCTCATCCAAAAACCGCGCGATGCTTTCTGCCGATAAACTCATGTGCGCCCCTCCGATTAGTTCAACGGCATTTGAATCGCGCCCCAGTAGGCGGCCTCCCACTGCCAGCCGTCGGGCTGGTTGATGAGTTCCACCTTCACGCGCTTGCCCGCATACGGGGCGAGGTCGAGCGCGAGCGTCTGCCATTCGACTTTATCGTTGTCGCCGATTTTTTTCCGCATGATTTCCTTCCCGTCCACCTTCGCGATGAACGTGAAATCACCCTTCTCGTGGTTCGCGATTGTGACCATCAGCTTCGCCGCGCCATCCGGCACGTCCACGTCCTTGCTCAGCGTCACGCCCGTGTCTTTGTCCAGCGGGTGCGTCATCACGACGTGCTTATGCCCGTGATATTCGGCTCGGTAGCCGGGGTTCATGTCGGGGCCGTTCGCGGAAGTTTTCCAGCCCGGCAGCAGCACGTCCAGTGCGCCCTGCACGCGCTCCGTCGGGTTCCCCGGCACATCGGCGGGGTGCGGCTTGAAGCGGACTTTTTCATATTCCTCTTCCGTGAAGCGGCTGTTCGCGATAGGGCCGGGTTCCCAGCTCAGCTCCAGCTTGCTGGGCTGCACGGGCGTGTCGGGGATGATGAACACGTCGCCCTCGACGCGCCCGCCCTGCTGCACGACAATCTGCCGCGCAAGTTTCTCGCACACCGCCTTGAGCTCGGGGATGTTGTAGGCGGTGAAGTCGAACTTGCGCGTCATGTCCAGCTTCTGCTTGAACTTCTCGGGCAGCTTGGCATAGCCGAGCGCCGCGCCCAGCACGCCGCCCGCAGTGGACGGGTTGCAGTCCGAGTCCCACCCGCCGCGCGTGGCGATGATGATGGTCTGGTCCATGTCGCCGTTGCCGTAGAGCAGCCCCATCAGCACGCACGCGCCGTTGATCTTCACGTCGATGCCGCCGTTCGAGCATTTCTGGTACGCGGGGTCTTGGCGGTATTTTTTCAGGCACAGCCGCCACGTGTCCTGCCAGTCGCCGGGGTTCTCCGCGTGCCACTTCACCACGTCGCGCACCATCTCGGCATACTGCGAATCCTGCGGGATGGCCGCCAGCCCCGCCGCGATGATCTTCTGCATATCATCCGTGAAAAACGCCTCCGTGTACATCGCGCCGATAAACTGCCCGCCATACACGCCGTCGCCGTAATTCATCAGCCGCCCGAACTTCTCGCCCAGCGCGACCACGCTGTTGGGCATACCCGGCGAAATCAGCCCCGCGAAATCCGCCTCGATCTGATAGTCGATGTCGTTCGGGCATTTGTTGAACTGCGGGTGCGACGAGTCCGGCGGCGCGATGCCCTTGCGCAGGTTCTTGCGCCCCGCGTCATTCGCGCACCACAGCTGATACTCGCTGTTCGCGAAGTCGATGCCCGCCTGACGGATGCTCACGTCCAGCCCGTACTCCTCGAGGCTCCGCAGGAACGTCATCTCCACATAGAGGTCGTCCTGCCCGAACGCCTCATTGATCATCTCGGGCTTCCACTCCGGCATCGCGGCCAGCGGGATGACCGTGTCGTTCCACTTGAACTCCGTGGGCGCGCCCCAGCACACCCCCGCGATCTGCCCGACCCACCCGCCGAGCATCCTGTCGCGGTACTGCTCCATCCCCAGCCTCCGCTCACCTTCCGCAAACGCCACCGCCGCGGCAACGCCCGCGGCAACCATCATGCACAAACATTTTCTCATGTCAATTTCCTCCAGTGTTTTAATGTTAGCAAATGACCGTTCGAATGTCCAGCAGGGAACATATTGACATTCCGCCGAAGATATTTCATAATGCCCCCATGAAAACGTTGCCTTCACCTTCCGACGCCTCTGCGGGCGGCATCAGCATCACGCTCGGCACGGCCGGGCATATCGACCACGGCAAGACCTCCATCGTGCAGTGCCTCACGGGGTGCTGGTGCGACCGCCTTCCGGAGGAGCGCGCACGGGGCATGACCATCGACCTCGGGTTCGCCGTCTGGCAACGCGCTGACGGCCGCCGCGTGGGCATCGTGGACGTGCCGGGGCATGAGCGTTTCATCCACAACATGGTCGCGGGCGCGAGCGGCATCGACGTGGTGATGCTCGTGGTCGCGGCCGACGACGGCGTCATGCCGCAGACCATCGAGCACGTCCAGATCGTCCGTATGCTCGGCGTGCGGCGCGGCCTGATCGTGCTGAACAAGGTGGACCTCGCCGACGACGCCAAACGCGCGTCCGTCGAGGCGGAGGTGCGCGACTGCGTGCGCGGCACATTTCTGGAGGGTGCGCCGATGGTGCGCTTCTCCGCAAAGACCGGCGAGGGCCTGCCCGAGCTGCTCGCCACGCTGGAGCGCGTCGTGGACGGCACGGTCGAGCGCGACGACTCCGGGCCCTTCCTCCTGCACGTCGAGCGCGCGTTCGTGCTGAAGGGCCTGGGCGTGATCGTCTCGGGCATCCCGCGCTCCGGCCGCGTAAAGGTCGGCGACAAACTCGAATTGCTCCCCGACGCCACGCCCCACACCGTCAAAGGCATCCAGACCTACGGCGCGGCCACGGCCCTGGGCCGCGCGGGCGAGTGCGTCGCGCTGCGCCTCTCGGGCATCACCTCCGACAACGCCGCGCGCGGCAAGGTCGTCGCCGCCGCCGGTTACTTCGAACCCTCGCGCTTCCTCAACGTCAAGTTCTTCTACCTCCCGCACCACGACCGCCCTCTCGCGCCGCGCACCGCCATCCGCTTCCACGTCGGCACCTCCGACACCCCCGGCCACATCGTCCTGCCCGAGCGCGAACGCCTCCCGCCCGGCGCCGAGACCTACGCGCAGATCCAGCTCGCCCGCCCCGTCACCGCCGCCCCCGGCGACTTCTTCGTCCTGCGCCAGCTCAGCCCCGTCAAGACCCTCGGCGGCGGCACCCTCATCGACCACTCCGACGCCAAGCTCCGCCGCGGCCGCGGCCACTGGCTCGAGGACCGCGCCGAGAAAGAGAAGGCGGTTGACGACACCGACCACGCCCTCCTCCTCGCCCTCAAGGCCTGCGGCCCCGCCCCCTGCCACATCGACAACTGGGCCCGCGCCGCCAGCGTCGCGCTCGACGCCGCCAAGGCCAAGGCCGCACTCCTCGCCGAACGCGGCGACGCCGTCGCCCTCCCCGGCGAACGCTACGTCTGCGCCGACGCGCTCGCCGCCATGGCCGCCGACCTCACCGCCCGCCTCAGCGCCCTCCACGACGCGCACCCCCTCCACCGGGGCTTCGAGAAGAAAGACATCCTCCGTTCCTTCACCGGCGCGCGCCCTATGGTCGAGCGCATCTTCGAGAACCTTCTTGCCGAGGGCATCCTCCAGCAAGAGCACGAGCGTTTCCTCCTGACCGCCCGCGAGCCGCGCCCCGCCCCCAAGGAACAGCAGACCCTTGAACGCCTCACGCGCATCTTCGAGCAGACCGCATTCGCCACCCCCCGCCCCGACGAACTCGCCGCCACCCTCGCCCTCCCCCAGACCGCCATCGACGAGGCCCTGACGCACCTCTGCCACTGCGGCATCCTCGTCATGCTCGCCGAACACATCTACGTCCACGTCCGGCACCTTGCCGAATCCAAGCGCATCCTCGAAGGCCACCTCAACGCGCACGGCCGCATCCGCCTCGCCGAATACAAAGACCTGCTGAACACCTCCCGCAAATTCGCCCTCCCCCTCCTCGAGCACTGGGACCGCGCCGCCCTCACCCGCCGCGTCGGCGACGACCGCGTCCCCGCGAGCCGTCAGGCATGATGGAGGGCGAGACAGGGGATCCCATTGGGGAATGGGGATGGAGGGCGAGCGTCCCCGCGAGCCGCAGAAGCATATATATCGTCATTTAAGCCGCAACGTGTCTAACGGCTTCCTGCCCCATTGGCCACACGCCGCGCCAATGGGGTCCCCTGTCTCGCCCTCCATCGTGAAATCTGTATTTTACAGGACACTCGAACGCTACGCTCCACTCTCCACTCGCCACTTGACCTGCGGCATGAAAAGAGTTAATATTGGTCATTCTGATTAACAGGGTTAGCGGAGGTTTTTATGAGAAGAGTCGTGTCGCTGGTTTTGCTTGCCTGCCTTGCGCGTGTCGGCAGGGGCGAGGGCGTGGTGGACGCGTCGCGCATTGCGGCGGATGCGCAATGGGTGAACCCTGCGGCGGTGGAGCGGGCCATCGCGTTCTTGGAGAAGGAGCATCCGGGCCGTTATGACGCGAAGGCCGCGCGCGCCGCGCTGGCGGCGTTCCGCGCGGATGAGGCGTTCGCGCGTTCAATCGGGCCGGAGTCTGCGCCGGGGGATATCGCCAAGGCGCAGGCGCTGGTCGCGGGCGTCCATGCCGCGCTGCTCGCGAACCCGCTGCTGGACGCCGACCGCATCGTGTACGTCCGGCGCGTCCTCGGCAAGGACGCGCGCAAGGACGAGAAGGCGTGGGGCGCGATCGCCCGCAGCAGCTGCACGCACACGACCATCCGCAGGGACAAGTGGACGACCGAGATCGTGGAACTGCGCGGTCTGCGCGGCGCACGGCAGGAGCGCGTCGTCAGGCGTTTCGACGGGCCGCTGGTGCGCGACCTGAAGCTGACGTATGACGCGAAGACGGTTTACTACACGAGCGTTGACGCGAACAAGCGGCTTGCGGTCTATGCGCTGCCGCTGTCGGGCGAGGGCGATCCGGCGGTCATCTCGCCGACGGGTTATCCCGACGTGGACTGGTTCGATGCCGTGATGCTGCCCGACGGCCGGTACGCCATGCTCTCGACCGCGGCGTATCAGGGCCTGCCGTGCCAGAGCGGCCTCTACCCGATGGCGCAGCTTTATCAGGTGGACCCTGCGGCGCCGTCGAACGCGGTGCGCCAGCTCACGTTCGAGCAGGACAGCGACTACACGCCGACCGTGCTGAACGACGGGCGCGTGATGTTCACGCGCTGGGAATATTCGGACACGCCGCATTACTTCACGCGCATCCTGATGACGATGAACCCGGACGGCACGTCGCAGCTCGCGCTGTGGGGCTCGGGCTCGTACTATCCCACGGTGCTGCTCCAGGCGCGCGCGATACCGGGCGAGACGAGCAAGGTCATTGGCACGGTCACGGGGCACCACAACATCACCGAGGTCGGCCGCCTCATCATCATCGACCCGTCGCTGGCGCGGAAAGTGCCGTTCAAGCCGATCCTGAACAGCAAGGCGTGGGGGCCGGAGGACACGTTCCTGCGCATCGCGACCGAGCGTATGCCGCCGGAGCAGACGGGCCTCGTGCAGGAGATACCGGGTTTCGGCGAGTGGGTCGAGACCGACATGTGCGACGAGCAGGTGGCGAACCAGCATGAGCGCGGCAACCGCCCGTATTTCGCCTACCCCCACCCGTTGAGCGCGAACTTCCACCTCGTGACCGCGCGCCCGAAAGGCGGCCTGTGGGGCATCTACCTCGTGGACACGTTCGACAACATCACGCTGCTCCACGAGCTTGCGGACAGCGCACTGCTCGAGCCCGCGCTCGTCGAGGCGCGCCCCGTGCCGCGCGTGATCCCCGACCGCATCACGCCCGGCGCGAAAACCGCCAGCGTGCATATCGCGGACATCTACAAAGGCCCCGGCCTGCAAGGCGTGCCGCGCGGCACGGTCAAAAGCCTGCGCGTGTTCTCATACCATTTCAACTACATGAAGACCGGCGGCCACGAGTCCGTGGGCGTGCAGTCGGGCTGGGACATCAAGCGCATCCTCGGCACGGTGGGCATCGAGGAGGACGGCTCGGCCTGCTTCGAGATCCCGGCGAACACGACGATTGCGGTGCAGCCGCTCGACGCGTCCGGCGCGGCGGTGCAGCTGATGCGCTCGTGGTTCGTGGGGATGCCCGGCGAGCGCGTCTCCTGCACGGGCTGCCACGAGGACAACCGCATGTCGGTGCCGGTCGGGAACGCGATTGCGGACAAGAAGCCGCCCCAGCAGATCACGCCGTGGCATGGCCCGCCCCGCGCCATGACCTTCACGCTGGAGGTGTGGCCGCAGGTGCAGAAATATTGCGCGGGGTGCCACGGCGACAAGCACCCCCTGCGCAAGATGACGAACCCCAGGCAGGCCTACGAGAGCATCCACCCCTACCTGCGCCGCCCCGGGCCGGAGAGCGAGCTGCCCATGTACCCCGCGATGGACTGGCACGTGTCCTCCTCGCTGCTCTTCCAGATGCTGCGCAAGGGGCATCACAACGTCACGCCCGACGCGGAGTTTTACGAGCGGCTTGCGGCGTGGACGGACCTGAACTGCCCGTGGCGCGGCAAGTGGGACCCGCCCGAGTGGGAGAAGCAGGACCAGCGCGCGCGCCGCATTGAGCTCTCGAAAGCGTTTGCCGCGATACCGCTCGACGCGGAGGCGGAGTACGACGCGGCCACCGCCCTGCTCGGCAACAAGCCCGTCGAATTCATCATGCCCGGCGTGGAGGGCGAGCGCCCCCGCGAGCCGGATGCCCTGATGAACGTCAACGACTTCACGCCCGCGACGAAGGTCATCGACTTGGGCAACGGCGAGAAGATGACGTTCGTGCGCGTTCCCTCGGGCGCGTTCACGATGGGTAACGCGGCTGGCTATCCCGACGAGCGCCCGCGGGGCGTCGTCACCATCGAGCGTCCCTTCTGGATGGCGGCAACCGAGCTGCGCAACCGCGACTACGCGCTCTTCGATCCCGAGCACGACTCGCGCTACATCTCCGAGCACGCCAAAGACCACGTCACGCCCGGCTACATCGGCAACCACCCGGACCAGCCCGTGGTGCGCGTCAGTTGGGCGCGCGCGGCGGCCTTCTGCGAATGGTTCGCCAAGGCGTACAACGTGAAGGCCGCGCTCCCCACCGAGGCGCAGTGGGAGTGGGCCGCGCGCGCGGGGACGGCCACGCAATTCTTCTACGGCGGCCGCGACACCGACTTCGGCCCCTTCGCGAACCTGGCGGACAAGGCGTTGCAGAACTCGTACAACGTGTACACCGGCTCGAGCAGGGTCCACAGCCGCCGCCCGTATAAAGCGGAGATGGGCTTCCCGCTCTATGACGCGCGGTTCGCGGACAACTGGTTCGTCACCGATTATGTCGCGCAGGTGAAGCCCAACGCGTGGGGGCTGTACGACATGGTCGGCAACGTCAACGAGTGGACGCGCTCCGACTACCTGCCCTACCCCTACACCGGCGCGGCCAACACGCTCCGCCCGGACACGCAAAAGGTCGCGCGCGGCGGCTCCTGGGCCACGCGCCCCAAGGACGCCGGCGCGGCCGTGCGCTATGCCTACGAGACCTGGCACGGCGTGCATGACGTCGGCTTCCGCCTGATTATCGAAGATTAGGTAGTGGTGGCAAGGGTCGGGGTTGAACCGACGACACGCGAATTTTCAGTCCGCTGCTCTACCAACTGAGCTACCTCGCCATGAGGGCTGCACCTATGGGGTGCAAAAAAAGTGGCGCATATTTTAAACGATTCGGGCGCTCTTGTCAACACAGAAATTTCCAATATTAAATGAACCACACCCCGAAGGGCGTGCCTTGTTGGATATTGGATATTCCCCGAGGGCTTTGCCTTGTGTCAATGCATAATGCATAATTCATAATGCATAATGCATAATTAACAATTCCTGCGCGGCTTCCTGCCCCATTGGCCACACGCCGCGCCAATGGGGTCCCCTGTCTCGCCCTCCAATTGGGACACAAAACCGAAACGCATTTAACTTGGACATTGAATATTCCGTGTTGAATATTGGATATTCCCGAGGGTCTTCAGCCTAACGGCTTCCTGCCCCATTGGCCACACGCCGCGCCAATGGGGTCCCCTGTCTCGCCCTCCATCGTGAAATCTGTATTTTACAGGACACTAGTAATTGGCACTGCGGGATGCGGCGCGGCGCCGAGCCTCACGGTATTTCGTGATGAGGGCGTTGGTGGAGGCGTCGTGCGCGAGCGCCGGTTCGTCTTCGGCGGTCAGCTCCTCCAGCACCTTGCCCGCCAGCACCTTGCCGAGCTGGACGCCCCACTGGTCGAAGGAATAGATGTCCCAGATGATGCCCTGCGTGAAGACCTTGTGCTCGTAGAGCGCGACGAGCGCGCCGAAGGTGGCGGGCGTGAGCTCGTCCGCGAGGAGGGTGTTGGTCGGGCGGTTGCCCTCGAACGTCTTGTAGGGCACGAGGTGTTCCGGCACACCCTCTGCGCGGCATTCGTCCGCCGTCTTGCCGTGCGCGAGCGCCTCGGTCTGCGCGAAGAAGTTGGCCATCAGCAGATCGTGGTGGCCGGGGTTGTGCGATCTGCAGAAGCCGATGAAGTCACACGGGATCAGGCGCGTGCCCTGGTGGATGAGCTGGTAGAACGCGTGCTGGCCGTTGGTGCCGGGCTCGCCCCAAACGATCGGGCCGGTGGCGAAGGCCACGCGCTGACCGTTGCGGTCAACGCACTTGCCGTTGCTCTCCATGTCCATCTGCTGGAGGTACGCGGCGAAGCGCGCGAGGTACTGGTCGTAGGGCAGCACGGCGTAACTCTCCGCGCCGTAGCCGTTGGAATAGAGGATGCCCAGCAGGGCCATGATGACGGGCAGGTTCTGTTCGAGCGGCGCGGTCCTGAAATGCTCGTCCATGGCGTGGAAGCCCTCCAGCATCTGCGTGAAGTTTTCCGGGCCGATGGCAATCATCAGCGACAACCCCACGGCGGAAGTCAGCGAATAGCGCCCGCCGACCCACTCCCAGAAGCCGAACATGTTTTTCGCGTCGATGCCGAACGCTTCAACTTTATCCTTGTCCGTCGAGACGGCCACGAAGTGCTTCGCGACCGCCGCCTCGCCGAGCTTCCCGGCCAGCCACGCGCGCGCGCTTCCCGCGTTGGCCATGGTCTCCTGCGTCGTGAACGTCTTGGACACCACGATGAACAACGTCTGTTCCGCCTCGACCTCCTTCAGCACCTCCGCCAGATGCGTCTTATCGACGTTCGACACGAAATGGCATTTCAGCGAGCCCTGCGCGTATGGCTTCAGCGCCTGGCACGCCATGGCCGGGCCGAGGTCGGAGCCGCCGATGCCGATGTTGACGACGTGCCTGATGGGCTTGCCGGTGTGGCCGCGCCAATCCCCGTTGCGCACGCGGTTTGAAAAGGCTTTCATCTTGCCCAAGACTTCATGCACATCGGGCATCACATCCTTGCCGTTCACAGCGACCGTTTTTTCGGGCGGGTTCCGCAGCGCGGTGTGCAGGACGGCGCGGCCCTCGGTCGCGTTGATGGCCTCGCCCGAGAACATCGCGTCGATTTCCCGGCGCAGACCGCTGGCGCGGGCCAGCGCGAGGAGGCGGTTCATGAGCTCGGGCGTGATGCGGTTCTTCGAGTAATCCAGCGTCCAGCCGGCCGCGGCCGCGGTGAACCGTCCCGCGCGGCCGGGGTCCTTCGCGAACAGGTCCCGCAGGTGCAGGTCGCACGTTTTGTTGACTTCTTCCATCACGGATGCCCAAGCGTTCTGATTCATAAAAACTCCTTTGTGAAAAAATGAATGGCGGAAAGTATAAGCGATTGCGCCCCTGACCGCAAGGGGATATGGCCGTTGAAACTCAAAACAGGAAAAACGCCGCACGAATAAAATGTTATTTTTTAGGGCGGCGTGTTGACATATTCCCTAAATTGTCCTACACTGTAAATATTGAATTAAGGGAGCCATGTAATGAAAAAGAGCAACAGGACTTCGGAAATAGGATTAGCGGGGGACGCCGGCAAGTGGAACCCGGTAAAGGGTTTTGTCGTCAAACAGATTGGCCACTGTACGCCCCAAGACCAGCCCGTGCCGTTGGAGACCGCCACAGGCAGTGTCCAGATCATCTGGTGCATCAAGGGCGATTACAAAGCCACGGCCGAGGGGAAGTGCGACTACGCCATCAGCGAGGGTGAAGTGGGGGTCGTCTTCCCCTGCAAGCACTTTGCCCTTCGCGTGCACGCAATGCCCTCCGAATACTGCTACCTGACGATAGACGGTGACGACGCACAGGCGGAGTCCTCCTCCGCCGGCCTGTGGGACGGGCTCACGGGAAAGACGGCTGCGCCAGAGGACCAGTTAGTGCGCATCGCCCGCTATCTGGCCGGCGACACGCCGACGGATTGCATCGCCGCCAATATCACGACGCGCGAGCTGCTTCTGTCCACGGCGGCGCAACTGCGCGAAGACGCCACCAACGTGATTGCCCACGAGTGCATGTACCGCATCAACTGGCGTTTCACGGACATACGATTCTCGATTGCCCTCCTGCAACAGGAAATGCAGATCAGCCGCAGCTCTCTGGGCACATACTTCAAGAAAAGCACTGGCCTCAGCCCGCTGTCCTACATGATGGGGCGCCGCCTGGCACAAGCCAAGATGCTCTTGGGCGAGACCACCTACCCGATTTCGAAAGTCGCCCACGCCAGCGGGTTCAAGTGTGCCGTTTATTTCTCGCAAATCATCACCAAAAACACCGGCCTCTCGCCCCGTGCCTACCGTTACAAGTTTCAAAAGAAAGACAGCTAGGGAAAGATGCGGTTACGCGCGCCGTCTATGTGGGTCAGGCCGTCAAGACGACCGCCGAAGGCCGCGTCCCCCTCGTGTACCTGACCCCCGGCGGCATCGCGCACCCGCAGTAAGGGGTGTCGTCCCCCAAATCAAATGGAGGGCGAGCGTCCCCGCGGGCCACGCCGCCCCAACTCCACCTTTAAAACGCCTCCCGCGTCTCCGCAAGCCATTGCGTGTGATAGCGATGCCCAGCACGTTCCCGGTGGCGTTATCGTAAGTTGCCAGCGGTCTCGACACGTAGATGACGCGTATCCGATTCGTTCCGAGGTTAGCGTTTCGAGATTTTACGCCACGTATAAAAGCCTCCGCCGATGATGAGGATGGCAACGCCGATGAGCAGGGGGGTGCCGGGAGCGCAAGGCTTCCGCCTTGCATCTCTTATCGGCAGGGCGGAAGCCCTGCGCTCCCGGATGCCAGCAGATTGGGGGGCGTTTGGGACACTTTTTCAAACACTCTAAACCTTTCCGCATCCTCATGGAATTTCAGGCGTTTGTTCGACCGGGGGTCTTTCCCGACGTACGTTGATGAAGCCGCCGTTGTCGGCGGGGTT
>WRJS01000065.1 GCA_009778475.1 Kiritimatiellota bacterium
CTGTGCCTCTCCGATGCCGAGGCGCGGCGGATACGGGCGTTCTGCGAGGCGGGCGGGACGGTCATTGCGGACTACCTCCCCGGCGTGTGGGACCAGCACGGCCGGGGGCGCCCCGCGGGCGGTGCGCTCGACGAAATGTTCGGCGTGCGCCACAATCCCAAGATGACCGCTAAAGACGTTTTCCAAGGCGACGGCAATTTATGGTGCGAGGTTGACCAAGACCTGCACTACAACGACAAGGCCCCCGAAGACCTGCTCCGCGACAACACCTGCCTGATGGATGTGTCGGGCTTCCACAAGGCGGTCAGGAACGCCTCGGTCGCCCAGTCCAATGTGTGTGGGAAAGGGAGGGCCGTGCTGATGAACCTCTCGCCGATGTGGTATCTCGCGCACCGCCGCCAAGGCGCGGCCCGCGCGGCGAAACGCAATGTCTTCATGCGCCCGATTCACGATGCCGGGGTCTCGCGCTGGGTTCAGGCCGAGGCCCCTGACGGCAAGGCCTTCGGCTACGAGATCACCTACTGGGAGAAGGCCGGCCGCACCATCCTGTTCCTCATCATGAACGCCGACATCACGGTCGGCCCCGAAGGCGGCGGCGGCGCCCTCGGGCTGAAAACGGACACCCTGCCCGTGACCCTCACCTTCGCGCGCCCCGTCACCGACGCCCGCGACGAGCGCACCGGCAAAGCCCTCGGCAACGGCCGCACGTTCCCCTTGCGCTGGAAACAGAACGAGGCCTGCGTCATCTCCTTCGGCACCCCGTGACGCAACCCCCAAAAAACCGTGACATTTCATCTATGGCTCAAACAGGGGATGTGATACCATTGTCTGCGAATGGATGTGTTGTGCTAATGAGGATGGACGTATGCAGATGAAGGGATTGTTGTGCGGGGCGGTGCTGGTTGCGCTGGGGTGCGCGGGCGCGGAGTTGCCGTCGGGGTGGCCGGACAGGTCGGCGGGGGCGGATGTGTGGCCGGGGTTCGTGCGGCCTCCCGCGGGGTACGGGGAAATCCCGTACTGGTGGTGGACGGGCGAGGACTTGGACGTGGGGCGGCTCGTGGCGCAGGTGAAGGAGCTGCACAGGATGGGCGTGAGCGGGGTGCAGGTGAATTACTCGCACTTCGACACGAGCGGGTGGCCGACGGAGCAGGATGAGCCGAAGATTTTTTCGGAGGCGTGGTGGCGGGTGTTCGGCGCGGTGGCGGAGGCTTGCGGGGAGCGGGGCATGGGCATCGGCCTGAGCACGTACACGCTGGACTGGCCGAACGGGGGGGACAACCTGTTCCTCAAATTGTTCTATTCGAATGAGGCGTGGAACGCGGTGTCGCTGGAGGGCCGGAAGGCGGCGGACGTGAAGGGCGGGGCGTCTTACACGGCGGCGGCGGGCGGTGAGGGGGCGTTCGCTTGCGCGTATGTGAAGCGCGGCGCGGGGCTTTCGGCGGAGGGGTGCGTGTCGCTGGAGGCGGGGGTGGCGTGGACGGCGCCCGCAGGGAATGATTATGAGGTGTGGGCGTTCAGGCCGTCGCGGCGGAAGGGGTCGTTCAACCCGATGATGCCGGGCGCGGGGGAGATCATCGTGAAGGGGTTCTATCAGGCGTTCGAGGATCACGCGCCGGGGCGGTCGCCGAAGGGGCTGAATTATTTCTTCAATGATGAGCTGCAGGTCGGCGCGGGGCGCAATGCGTGGTGCGCGGATTTCGCGGAGGCGTTCGCGAAGCGCAAGGGGTATGCGGTGGCGGGCGCGTTGCCGGCCGTATTCGGCGCGGACATGGGGGACGCGACGATGAAGGCGAAGATGGATTACGCGGATGTGCGGATGAGCCTGATGGAGGAGCGTTACTTCGAGCCGATTTTCGAGTGGCACCGTTCGCGCGGGAAAATCTTCGCGTGTGACCCCGGCAGCCGCGGGACGGATCCGGGGGAGTTCGGCGATTATTTCCGCGCCACCCGCTGGTACACCGCGCCGGGCCACGACACGCCGGGGGGCAACGCGGACCTCATCAAGAACAAGGTCTCGTCGTCCATCGCGAACCTGTACGAGCGGCCGCGTGTGTGGCTGGAGGGCTACCACAGCCTCGGGTGGGGCGCGGTGCCGGAGGTGCTGATGAAGGTGACGCGCGAGAATTACCTCTACGGCGCGAGCCTCCTGAACCTGCACGGGCTGTACTACTCGACCTACGGCTCGTACTGGGAGTGGGCGCCGCCGTGCTACCATTTCCGTATGCCGTACTGGGCGCACATGAGGGCGTTCTTCGATTACTTCGAGCGCCTGTCCTACATCGCGAGCCAAGGCCACCTGGTGGCGGACGTGGCGGTGATCTACCCCGTCGCGCCGTTTGAGGCGGGGCTCGGCGCGAAGGAGGCGCGTGACGCGGCGTTCAACATCGCGCGCGCGCTGTTCAACGCGGGCATCGACTTCGAGTTCATCGACCACCAGTCGCTCGAGCGCGCGGAGGTGAAGGGCGGCCACCTGCACATCGCGGGCCCGGAGGCGTCGTACAAGGCGCTGGTGTTCCCGTCGATGCAGGCCGTGCGCTGGTCGAGCCTCGAGAAGGCGGCCGCGTTCGCGAAGGCGGGCGGGCTGGCGTACGCCGTCGGGGCGCTCCCCGAGGCCTCCGACCGCGCGGGCGCGAACGACCCCGAGATCGCGAAGGCGAACGCCGCCGCGTTCCCGCCCGAACGCCGCATGGACTCGCCCGCCGCGCTGCGCGATGCCGTCAAGGCCGCGTTCGCGCAGGACGTGCGGGGGCTGAACTGCTCACCGCGCGCGCTGCACCGCAAGGCGGGTCCCCGCGACGTGTACATGGTCATGGACACGCGGCCGGGCGATGTCGTGGAGTTCCGCGTGAAGGGCGCGGCGGCCGAGTTGTGGGATCCGTGGACGGGCAAGGCCGCGCCGCTGGAAATCGTCAAGGAGACGGAGGACGGGACGCAGGTGCGGCTGACGCTCGAGCCTTACGAGATGAGCGTCGTGGCGTTCACGCCCGGCAAGGCGCACGTCGCGCCCAAAGCGGATGCCGCGCCGCCCCGCGCGCGGGCGGTGGCGGGCGAGTGGACGGTGGCGTTCGAGCCGACCATGGATAACCAGTACGGCGATTTCAGGCTGCCCGTGACCGCGCTGAACAAGACCATCGGCGTGGAGGCGCGGCGCTTCCAGTGGAGCGCGGGGACGCTCAGCGGAACGAAACTCCACGGTCACGGGACGCAGTTCTTTGTGCTGGGACCCCTGCCGCCCGAGGCCGCGCTCCCGCCCGACGGCGTGGACGTCGCGCACCCGTTCGCGTTCGGCGGGAAGGAGTACGCGTGGCGGCCGTATGATTTCTCGTGGCGCATGGGGCTGGAGGGCAACTCGGGCCATCAGGGCTACCACGGTCTGAAACGCACGGTCACCGACGACTTCATCTGTCTCGGCAAGACCGCCGGAGGACACAACGAGACGCGCTTCGTGGAGGAGATGACCAACGGCGTGTACTACCTCTGGACGACGCTCACCGCCGAGAAGCCCGTCACCGCGAGCATCCTCTACAGCAAGGCCCCGCCCGAGGACAAGTCGCACACCTCACCCATCCTCAAACTGGGCGGCGTGTATGTCGGCGGCAAGAAGATTAACCCCGACGAACCCCTGCCGCTCAAAACAGGCTCGACCCCGCTGCTCATCCGCTACGACTCCGCAGGCCGCGGCCATTTCGTTGTGCGCGACGCATCCGTGCCGCTGCCGAAGGCGCGGGAGAAACTCGCCATGCGCTGGAGCAACGACAACGGCATCATCCCCTTCGACGTGTTCGCCGGCGCGCGCCCCGAAGAGACCTTCACCTTCACCACCGCGCCCGGCACGAAGGCGCTTCTCCTTGATGTCGTTGACGGGGATGTGAAACCCACCATCAACGGCAAGCCGATGACGCGGAAAGGAAATGCTTTTGAAATCGCGAAGCCCGAGCGCGACGCCGCGACCGTGACGCTGACCGTCAAGCCCCGCCGCGCAGGGGTCACGGGCGGCGCGTTAATCAGCGAGCCGATTTTAGTCCTGACCGACGGCACGGGCGTCATGCCGCTCGGCGACTGGTCGAAAATCGGAATCCTCAACAACTACTCCGGCGGTGTGCGCTACCGCACGACGTTCGAGTTGGGCGCGGACGACATGAAGGCCCCCGTCTCGATCGACCTCGGCAAAGTCGCGGGCACGGCGGAGGTGTTCGTGAACGGCACAAGTTGCGGGGTGCGCGTCGCGCCGCCGTGGCGGCTCAACCTCACGAACATCAAGGCCGGCGCAAACACCCTCGAAGTGCTGGTGTACAACTCGCTCGCCAACCACTACCAGACGATACCCTCGCTGTATCGCGGCAGCCCCGCGTCAGGCCTGCTCGGCCCCGTGCGACTGCTGTCCAGCGGGTGGGCGGGCGACGCGCCCGAAGAGGCGGCCGCCGCCGAGCGCGTCATCCACGGGGACATCGCCTACCAGCAGCGGCAGGTGCGTTTGAGCGACGTGACGCTACCGCTCGCGCCCAACCCGCCCTTCACCGCCGAAGGCAAGAAATCGCACGACGGCGGCGGCGCGGACTTCTCCGCGCTCTTCAACGGCACCCCCGCCAACGGCGACGGCGGCGAAGAGACACAGAACGACGGCCGCACATTCGTCGGGTTCGCGGAAGGCGACACGCTCACGCTCACGTTCCAAGCGCAAGGCGGCGTGAGCGTGAAAGCCCTCCGCACCTTCGCCGGACACCACGACGCCCGCGCCTCACAGAACTACGACCTCTTCGGCGCGACCGTCGCCGAGCCCAAACGCTTCATGCGCCTCGCATCCGTTGACTTCGGCGCCACCGACGGCATCACCGAAGTAATCATCACCCAGCAAGACAAGAAACCCCTCGCCGAAAACCTCCGCGCCCTGAGACTCGATTTCCTCAACGGTCCCAACGGCTTCAATGTCTATCGCGCAGTCCAGGTGATTCCAGCGGATTAGTGTCCTGTAAAATACAGATGACGGGATAGAGGATTACCCTGTTTGGATAGGCGTGATATGGAGGGCGTGATATGGAGGGCGAGACAGGGGACCCCATTGGCGCGGCGTGCGGCCAATGGGGCAGGAAGCCGCAATGTGTCGAACGGCTCGCGGGGACGCTCGCCCTCCATGTGCCGGGAGCGCAGGGCTTCCGCCCTGCATCGTGTCTGACGGCTCGCGGGGACGCTCGCCCTCCATCGTGAAATCTGTATTCCTAATTCCTAATTTCTAACCTCCCCGCCTCCCTCAAAAAAAAATAAAAAAAATTGAATTTTGCGCTTGCAATGCAAGCGGGGGATGCGGTACATTATATTCATAACGAAAGAATAGTTTCGTCTGTCGGCACTGGAAAACGGGTGTTTTCTGCGGACCGCAGATGGGGCTTTAATGTTCAAAGGATGGTTGTTTAGAGAAGGAGGTTTCACTATGAACCTTTCAAGAAGTCTAAAGTGGGCGATGGCGTGTGCCGGCATGATTGCGGGCACTGCCTCTGCCCAGACGTTGGTCTCAGACACGTTTGCAGGGCAGAATGCTGACACTCTAGCCAATGACTTGGTTGGCTGGCAGTCGATCGGGGCCAATGATGTTTCGAAGTTAGTTGACATGGGGCAGGATTTCGCGTGGAGCAACGTGTTCTTTGCCACGTCGAATCCGCTGACGAACTCAACGGACTCCATGGTGCTGGAGCTGAACACGGAAGGGGACACGCTTCAGCGCAGTATTGCGGGGGCTGACTTTACGGCAGACCCGATTTATATTGACATGATGGTCAAGTTCGTGCTGAGCGAGGATGAGCCGGATATACCTTCGGGTGACGTAAAGACGCTTATCTTTGCCAATGCAAGCTCCAATCTGGTTGTGTATTCATCTGATGGTGTTAATATATATGGTTTCTCCGAATTGGCTGGTCCTGGCATAGATCCTGAACAGTGGTATCGCTTAACGCTGACATGGTTTAACTGGGAAGATGCGGGGGGGCTCGCAACGATGAAAATTCAACTGAACGGAGGCGAGTATTTGACGGGCGCTCTCGGGTTTAACGAAGAGTTCGGGACGGGGGCATATAACTTCGTATCTGCTGCCTCTGTGGTAGAAGATACAACACTGTCTTTCATCGAATTCCAAGGCACGGGGTTCATTGACGAGCTGGTGGTCACGTATGATGAGCCGGAGTTCGGCGATTCGATTGATATCCCGGGCACGTACTTTGCATCCGACACCGGCAGGCCGGTTGACCCGCAGGATCTGGCTAAGTGGTTGCAGAGATATAACGTTATGGGAGCTGAACAGCCCGGAATGTTTGACGCGTTCCTGCTGAATGCTGACCCGTATGCCGATACGCCCGACCTGATGATTATGTCCATCGAGCAGGACGGGGCGGACTCCATCATCACGATCGGCGTGGGTGACGGGGCCATCGGGCTGCCGGACTTCCTCGAGTATGCGGATGAGAGCGTTCCCCCCGAGGATGTGCTCTACCCGAACGGGAGGCTGTTCCTGACGCTGGCGGAGACGCTGGGCGACCTGAAGACGGCCACCCCGGTCCAGATTGACCTCAAGAATGTGAACGCGGGCAGTGGAATCACGGTTGACCACCTGACGGGTAAGGTCACGGTTCCGATGGGCGCGAACAAGTTCATCCGGGCGAAAGTCATCCAGTAACTGACGCGCGATTCTGAGCATCGCTGAAAAAACAAAAGGCCCCGAACGGGGCCTTTTGTTTTTATTAGCTCACACGAAGGCATGAAGGGGTCTTAGATTGAGGAAACAATCCTGTGAAATCCTGTCAAAATAAATGCCTGTTTTTTTTCTGTCTCGCGTAGAGACGCAGAGAGGGTGGGAGTAGAGGATTTTTTGCGTATGGACACAAGTGTTGCAGGGCGGAAGCCCTGCGCTCCCAGAGTGGGGGTAGAGGATTTTCTGCGTATAGGCACAAGTGTTGCAGGGCGGAAGCCCTGCGCTCCCGGAGTGGGGGTAGAGGATTTTCTGCGCATGGGCACAAGTGTTGCAGGGCGGAAGCCCTGCGTTCCCGGAGTGGGGGGGTAGAGGATTTTTTGCGTATGGACACAAGGATGGCGAGTCCTGCCCCAAAAAGCCCCTGTACCCTTTATGAGGTGCGTGTATTTTTTTTCATTTTTGGCTTGTCTTTTGGCGAGATAAAGCGCACAATATACAGATTATAAAAAGGTGGAGTGTATCGAATGAAGGCTTTGGTTAAAAGAGGCTTCACGCTGGTGGAGCTAATGGTGGTGATTGCGATTGTCAGCTTGCTGGCCGCGGCGTTGACGGTTCAGGTCCCGAAGATACGCGAGACGGGGCGCGCGGCGCGTTGCCAGGCAAACCTGCGGAACCTTGCGATGGCCGCGCAGAGCTGGTCGTTGAAGGAGCGTGATAACTGGCGGTCTTTCCCGGCGGCCGGCTCATGGGAAAGCTCGCATATAGCGTTGGATGGGACCGGACGGGGACTCATCTATTGGAGCGGGCCGGGGAACGAGCCGGACGCATGGGTCTCGTGGACGGAGGGCGGGGGTCCGGGGTGGCCGTGGCGCACCAGCAACAGGCAGTCGCACTGGGGGCGGATGAGGGCCTCGCGTTTTGATCAGACCGAAGGTTACATCTCCGTCACCAACGGGGCGTTGTGGGAGTATGTGGGGCGGGACCTGTCCACATACGTCTGCGATTCCCACAAGAGCGCGGTCGTGACGGCCACGGGTATGGACAAGCGGAAGCTCTACCGCTCGTATGTGATGAATGCGTATTTCGGGTGGGACGGGGGTAAGGGGCGGAAGGGGATTGACGCGGTCAGCCTCAGCGGGACGGCCAGCCTGCGGCTCATGTTCGCGGAGATGCCGGGGCTGGACAAAAACGGCAAGGCGAGCGTGGACACCTCGCCTCCGCGGATTGACAGCGTGCTGCAGTATAACAACGGCGACGAGGTTATCGGGTTTAACCACCGCGTCGGGCGGAGGTGGGCGGGGCATGTCGCGTTTGCGGACGGGCATGTCGAAATCATCACGCGGCCGACCGATCGGCAGGGCGAGGTCGATTTGACGTATGATCTCTGCACGGCGCAAGAAATCAGGAAGACGGTTCGGGATAAATTGCAGTGACGCGTAGGTGTCTGGTCAACGCCGAGTCTGGGCATGAAAAACAGTGTGAAATGATTTTGAGGTGAAACGATGAAGGCTTTGAAATACGTGGTGCTTCTTGTGGCGGCGATGTGTGCCCAGAGGGCAATGTCTGTTGCCAGTGTGACGGATCAGCTGGCGGACGGGCGCATTCTCCTGTTCGATGACTATAACCTGACGACCGACGTGCCGCCGACGTGGGTGCACGAGGGGACGGCCCTCATGGCCCCTCCTGTGTTAGTGGGTGGCTTGTTGGCAGGGTTGAATCATTACCATCGTACGGGATGGTCATTGCTGAATACCCGTATGGGGCAACGGAATATGCCCGCAACACTTCTGTATGTGCCGCCGCAGATGACGACCAATTATCTCCCGCCGGCGCTGAATGTGAACTATTCCGCTAACTTGATGAACACGAACAGTGCCGCGATTTACTCCCCTGTTTTCACAAACGGTATTGGGACGCTCTATTTTGAGGCAATAAACGTTTCTCTTGTAGGAACGGGCGTGGCGCCGGAGCTGACGGTTGACATCGCCACCAATTTGGTCGGCGGGGCTGCGCTTTCCGCAGGGATGAATATGGCGGATGAGAATGTGGAGTGGCAGATGGGCGTGTTCACAACGAATCTGAATGTCACATCCATAAGCGCCGCTGTACGGGTGATGGAGAAAATCGAGGTTAGCCAGGCCATGGCGTTCCGTATTCGGCGGTCTTCTGTAGATGGTACGGCACTGGAAAGTTATTATGCCTGTGTGGACAATATCCGCGTGTCTCCGGGTGCGCCGGACATTGTTTTCTCGAACACCAATGCCGTCGTGGAGGCTCTGGGGACGTATGTCGAGTGTGACATCAGCAACCGCCCCGGCACGCTCGTCCCGACGGACCACACGACGCGCAATGTGCAGCTCTGGTACAGGTGGTTTTCGGCGGATGAGGAAACCGCATGGGCATCGATGGACATGGTGTATGAGCCGGGGACCGGGACGGACGGGGACGGCGAGCGATGGAAAGCGACGGGGATCACGTTTCAGCCGGCCATGGGGCTGGCGTATTACTTTGCCTACACGGGGGACACGGTTTACCAGTCGCCCGATTACACCGAACAGGGGCATACGTATCCCGTGGAGACGGGTGCAAGGTCTGAGACATTCTCTCAGGCAGGGGAGATCGAGATGGTCACGGTGACGTTCGACGCGGTGGGCGGAACGGTGACGCCATCCTCTGAAGAGTACATCGTCGGGGGGCGTTACAATAGTCCCGGAAAAACGTTGCCGACACCGGTGCGCACGGGATACACATTTGACAACTGGTATGCGGACTCCGCTTACACGGGCGATGCCGTCACCAACACGACCATCGTGCTGAAGAGCGTCGAGACGCTCTATGCGAAGTGGGAACCCGTCACGTATTTTGTGCGGTATAACCCGAGGGGCGGATCGGGTGACATGGCGGATTCTGTACACGCGTATGATGTCGCGCAGGATTTGACGATGAATGCGTTTGTCCAGCCGGGGTTCAGCTTTGCCGGGTGGGCGACAAACACGCCTTATACGGTTGTCATCTATGCCAATGGCGCAAACGTGCTGAACCTGTCGTCTGTGCAAGACGCGACGAACAATCTGTATGCGGTCTGGACCGCCAACCTCTATACCGTGAGCTTTGACCCTCGGGGGGGGACTGTTGCGCCCACGTCACGGCAGGTGACGTTCGGCTCGACATACGGGGTGATTCCGACGCCGTTCAGGACGGGATACACGTTCAGCGGCTGGCACACGGGCATTGATGGGGCGGGAACGCTCATCACGTCCCTTTCCACAGTAACAACGCCGAACGACCATACGTTGTATGCGGCTTGGACGGCGAACGACTACACGGTTCAGTTCAATGCACAAGGAGGCGCGGTGTCGCCCGACTCGATGAGCGTCACGTATGATGCGCCTTACGGGGAAATGCCCGTGCCGACGCGTTACGGCTATCTTTTCGGCGGGTGGTTCACCGTTGCGGGCGGCGGCGGGACGCAGGTCTTCGCAACGACGCCGGTCGCCATTACGGGGACGCAGACGCTTTTTGCGAAGTGGGTGGAGAACACGGACTGGTACACCACGAACACGCTTGCGGTGACGTATGTCATCTACACGGCGGAAGAGCTGATGGGGCTTTCGCGGCTGGTGAACGCGGGGACAACGGATTTCGACGGGAAGACGGTCATCTTGGGGGCGGACATTGATATGTCGGTCATTCCGCCGTGGCTGCCGATCGGCACCAATGAGGCGGCCGTGTTCATGGGGACGCTGGACGGTCAGGCAAAGGTGGTTTCCGGTCTCGAGGTGGCACCGGGAGTATATGCGAATGCCGGTCTGTTCGGGGTTCTCGGCGCGAACGGGGTTGTCAAGAACGTGAATGTCACGCTGGACGGCTATACGCTGAACGGGAGCCAGAACGTCGGCGGGCTGGCGGGGGTGAACAAGGGGCTGATCCAGAACTGCCAGGTGCTGGGCGGGACGCTGGCCGGGGCGGGGAACATCGGTGGGCTTGCGGGGTGGAACCAAGGCGTCATCCAGAACGCCTTCGGTACGGTACCTGTCCCGAACGGGCTTGTCGGGCTGAACGACACGGGCGCGCGCGTCGAGAACGGCTATTGGTGGAGTGAGGTCTCCGCGACCGGGATCGGGGGCGGGGCTGGCGAGACAATCGACGTGTGTGCGTTCAGCGGCTACCCCGGCACGTTGACCGAGGCGGTGTTCGACACGCAAGTCATGAGCGACGCGCTGAACCTGTGGGTGCGCGACCAGAACGCCTCCCACTACTGGTGGACGGATGGGACGGAAGAGGCGGAAGAGACGGAAGGCAGCCACCCGCTGCTGACGCGGATTGCGCCGCCGCAGGGGACGATGGAACTGAACGAGGCTCGCATCCTGCTGTTCGATGATTATGCGCTGACGAACAATACGCCTGACCCGACGTGGGTGCACGAGGGGGGCGCGCCCACGGGTTTGACAGTGGCGGGATTGTTGACGGGATCAAACCATTACCACCGTACGGGGTGGGTCTTCCTGAACACGCGAATGGGGCAACGGTACAACGCCATGTATGTGCCGCCGCAGATGGCGGCAAATTATATCCCGCCGACACTGACCACGAACTATTCCGCCAACCTGATGAACACGACGGATGCGGCGATGTATTCTCCTATTTTTACAGATGGCATAGGGACAGTCTATTTTGAAGCGATAAACGTTGCATCCGTCGGCAGTGGTGTGGCGCCGGTACTGACGGTTGACATCGCTACCAACATGATGAACGGAGATATACTTTCGGGCGACATGACGAGTACGGATGTGGATTGGCGGTCAGTACACACGGTAACGTTGAACGCGACGGCAATCTCCGACTTTGTCAGGGTTGTAAAAAAAATAGACATCCGTCAGCCTGTGGCGCTCCGTATCAAACGCGAGACAGTCAACAGTACTGCACGGGATAACTATTATGCCTGTATCGACAACATCCGCGTGTCCATGCCGGCGGCGGATATTGTCTTCTCGACGCCGCCGGCGCCGTTCGACATCGGGTATCCGAGCGTGAACACGCCCGGTGGGCGGGCGATGTGCTACATCGACAACATGGCCGGGCCGTACAAGACGTCCTACGCGGGCGGCACGCGCACGAACGTGCAGGTGGTCACGCGCTGGAACTACATCCCGAGCGTCCCGAATCCGGTCCCGGGGTGGGTGACGCCTTGGCAGACCAGTGCGCTCAACTGCATCCATGCGGGGGACGGCGTGGGGGACGGGGAGCGCTGGGACGGCGTGGTGCCGCAGTATCCGGACAAAGGGAGCATCGAGTATTATTTTGTTGCGGCCTTCAACGGGGTGCATTACCAGTCGCCGAACTATGCCTATATCAATAGCCCTGATGAATATGTGTATCTGCCGGAGACCCCCTCGCCGAAGGCCTTCGGCAGTGCGGCGGAACCCTTCCGGTTCGACATCCGGCTCTACCCGGCCGCGTTCGGGGAGGTTGTGGCGGTGACGGACCAGTTTGGCGAGATACCCATGCGCCAGTCCGGGACAAACGAGTGGCAGGCCCTCATTTCAGTCGTCGGCACGACCGTCAGCAACATCACCTGGTATTTCAAAGGCCGGGACGAGTATCTGGGGAACTACGATTTCTCGGACGACACCGTGTATTGGTGCAACTTGACGGGCATCCGCTATGGCTCGCTGCCGTACGGCGATAACTGTTTGAATACCCTGGACGCAGAGTATGCGACGAATGAGGTGAACCGCTTCGAGGTCAAGGTGGTGCCGGATGAGTCGAACTTTGTCCTGCTGACGCTGAACACGGAGCAGACGAGCTTTATGGCCGGGCGCGGCGAGTATCAGGACTTCAACGCATGGAACGGGAGCGACCATGTGTTCACGCACACCTTTGACAAATACCCTAAGACCTCGTATGTGCAGGAGTTCACGGAGTGGCCGCTCCCTGCGTTCGAGAGCGTTCAGAATCACTGGGGTGAAGGACCGACCCTACCCGCAAACGTTGCCCATCTGGAGCAGGTGCAGGACTCCACTTTCTGGACCGTGCTGGGGAGCTTTGAGTATGTGGAGGAAAGGACGCCTGTCAATGATCTGCCGGACTGGCTTCCCTTTGAGCGCGGGCGCAATCAGGCTGTGCGCCTGTTCGGCGGGAGCCCGTACCTGGGGCTGGGTTATCTCCAGGGGAATGAAGAGCAGGTTCAGGGCACGCGCAGCATCAACGGCGTCGGGACGGTCTCGTTCAAGGCGCGGCTGAGCCGGTTGCCGAAGAACAACGATTTCTATTGCTTCGAGCCAGCGGTTTACACGCAGGGATATACGCTGAGCAACTACCTGATGAGGGTCTATCTCTCCGTCTCGGCGTTGTCGCCGGAGGCACCGTCGCTGTCCGCCATTATCTATTACCAGTCGCCCTACGCGTTCTATGAGTACCGCGTCACGCAGATTACGGATCCGAACTCTTTCACCTCTGCGAATTCCAGTTCTATCGATGCGAATATCGACAACCGGGTCCGGCACCAGTTTTTCAAGTGGTCGAACGGTGTCGCGAATCAGTTGTTTGTCAGTGAAGAGCAGGGTCGGAAATTGGCGGACATCATGTCAAATCAGAATCCACTCGAGGTGCGCGCGTGGAACGAGGGGACGAGCGTCCGTTTCAGGGGTCAAGTCGGCGGAACGTCCTCGATATTTAATTTGCTTGATTCTACCCCGCTCTGCAGGTCTGGGACGTGCGGGTTCATCTCTACGGAGTGCTCTGTCAATCTGGTGGGCGGCACCTCCGGCACGTATCTGCGCGAGACGGATGTGGGTGCGGAAGAGCGGGGGGCGGGGTGGCGGCTAACTCCTCTCGACACCGTGAATGCGCCTTTCTGGTCGCTCTCGCCCATCTATGAGAGCTCGGGCGGCACGTTCAGGACGAAGGCGCTGACGGGCAGGGTGCGGGTCAAGCTGGGGAACACGGCGGCAGGGCCATGGGAGAATCGCGGGGACCTGACGGTGTCGGGCTTCCAGTACCAGAACCTCAGCCTCCCGGTTGAGGAGTGGCAGCGGAAGTATGTGCGCCTGCAGGCGGTCGGCGCGGAGTCCGGGGAGGTCGTCTCGGATGTCGTTCTCGACGGTGTTGTCATCACCAGCTGGCGGGGTAACATAGAACCCTTTAACGGGTGGCAGGTGATCAACGGGTGGGTGACGACGAACGCCCCCTCGGCAGACCGCATCGCGCGTCTGGACGCCACGCAGTCGGACCCGGAGCAGGCGCAGTCGGTGCAGTCGCCCCGCATGATGGGCGTGGGCTCGATCTCGTTTGACTACCGCGTGGTGAAAGGTCCGGCGACGTTGCGGATACAGTATTCGACGGAAATCGTCGCGAACGCCACGGAGTTGACGGGTTATTGGACGGACCTCGGGCCGGAGTCGGTCATCAGCAACGACACCGCCACGGGATGGCAGACGTTCTCGCACTATTACGGTGAACATCCGGAGACGAACCTGTACCTGCGCATCCTGAACGACAGGAGCGACGCTAGCGAGAAATCGATTGTGGAGATTGACAACATCGTCATCTTCAACAACCCCACCAACTCGCCGAACGACTGGATCGCCTACAATGCGCGGATCACGGGGATCGACACCAACCGCTGGTGGATCGACACGGAGAAATCGGCGTTCCTGAACAACAGCCCGACCATGGGCGTGGATTTTACCCAGCTCGAATTCGATCCTTACGTCATGTCGCCCAAGCTGCTGCGGGGGCTGGGGCGGGTCTCGTTCCTGGCGCGGGCCTACGACCCCGCGACCGTCAACACGGAAAACGCGGTCGTCACCGTCCAGGCGACGACCAATGAGTGGAGCGTGCGGATTCCGGACTGGCAGTGGGAGGACATCCACTCCTTCACCCTGCACACGAATGCGTTCTACCGGCCGTACAGCGTCACGCTGACGAACGGGCTGAATAATTACAAGGCGGTCCGGCTGGCGGTCAAAGGCGGGAAAACCGAGCCCGGCGGTCCGGACGGGAGGCAGCGCATCTGTCTGGATGAGATCCTCGTGACCGAGCAGATTTACGCGAAGTTCGACATCGCGAACGTCAAGCTGCTGTTGGAGACCGGCGAGGAGACGCGGCAGCCGATGGAGGGGCAGGACATCGGCGTTGAGGCGCAGCTGACCAATATGTTGCTGGAGCCGACGAACATCACGCTGAGGCTCGCGTATGTGATCGGGACGGACACGTGGGGCGTTTTCGATGGCGCGCGGTCGTGCCCGATGTATCTTGTGGATGAGGAGAACCGCATCTACCGCACGGCAGAGCCGTTTATGCTGCACGGCATCCCGGAGCAGAACCGCAATACGATCGTCCAGTATATGGTGATTGCGGAGTATGAGGAGGCGGGCAAGTCCGGGCGCTACGAGATTCAGCAGGAGATGCCGTCGTTCACGAATCCGGAATGGTATGACCCAGTGGACTTGAATAAGCAGTTCGGGGCCACGTCGGACAGGTGGTCGCCGTATTACATTGTCTATGACGTGTCGCCGGGTTCGGTCTGGATCAACGAAATTAACATACGTGAAAACATGGGGGTGGGCGATCAGTACAATCCGTACATTGAAATCGTTGTCCCGGGCTGGATGGATCTGAACGGGTGGTCCATCGATTTCCTGTCGGGGCTGCCCTCGATGCCGACGACGAACAACCTGCGGATCGAGTCAACGGCGGTGTCGAAGAACCTGGATGACGACACCGGCTATGCGTATTATGTGATCGGACCGTCTGTGATGTCAAAGACGGACTATGTGGTGGAGAACCTGAACTCCTTCTATATGTCGTCCATTTTCATCAGCCCTTATGCGGCGCGCTTGAAACGTCCCTCCGGGATACACGAGCAGACCGTTGTGTTTGACTATATGCCGGAGTACCAGTCCCCCGACGGCAAGACGTGGGCCAGCCAGTTCACGGACGGGGTGGCGCACTATGTCGGGTATGACCAGCCGGACGGCTCGCTCTCGTTCATCGGGACGGTCACGGAGCATCTGGGCCAGTTCATCCGCGAGGACAGCACCAACACGTGGGAAAGCGGAAAGTCGAATTTCAACTGGACGCCGGGCGAGCCTAACATGCGAGGCCAGCCGCTGCCGCCCGTGCCGCAGCCCGGAGGGTCGAACGTGCTCATCACGTCGGTCATGAGCTCGATGAATGGTACGCAGAACGGGCAGAGGATCGGGACGCTCCTGATCAAGATACGCAAGAACACGAGCACGAACATCGTCTATGAGGCGGATAACTGGTACCGCCTGTACTCGGTCCGTTCCAACGGCGTCGAGTCGCTGCCGTTGTCGCCCGCGAACAGCTTTACGTTGAACTTCAACAACATCCAGTCCAGCGCTGAGGTGCTTGTGCGGCTGGACCTCCGCGAGGATGTGCAGGGAGACTTCCCGCCGGACTTTGACGACTGGCTGAAGGAGTTCCCGGAAGGGGATTTGGCCCCGACTTACCTGAACACCCTTTACACGGGCAAGCAACTGTCGCTGCAGGAGCGTTTCTGGATTAACGCCAACCCGACGACGACGAACCTGTTCACGTTTAAGATGCCCGCCACGCACGAGTTTGTCTATGAGGACTCGCGGCGGATACTCTACCTGGCGCTGGAGATGGCGCTGAACGGCGAGCGGATCGACCGTCTGCAAGGCGGGTCGGTCGTGAAGGCCATGCACACGCGAGACCTCATCTCGGCGGATTGGGTGTTGACGTCGCAGTTCATCCTGTCGGGCAGCACGTTCGACGCTGCAAACAAGAGCCGCGTCCGCCTCCACAATTTCCTCCCCGAGCCGCCAACGTTCTTCAAATGGAGCTTGCAGCTGGAAGACCCGCTGTCATCAACGTATGAGATGGTTAACGAACCCAAGCCCTAGAGGCAGTAGCGGCGATAGAGGCGGACGGCGACGCCCAGCAGGAACAGGAAGATTGCCAGCAGGAGCGCGTTGCGCTCCTGCGGCGTTAAGGGGAGACGCCATTTGCGGTTTGGACGAGACGGATGCATAACGATGAGGAATCAGTATAAAGCACAGGGCGCGGAAAAGCAAGCAAGACCGCTGCTCGAAATCAAGGGCCTGAAAACATGGTTCCCCGTCAAGAAGGGCGTGTTCGCCCAGACGGTGGGCCATATCCGCGCCGTGGACGGCGTGGGCATGGAACTGTTCCCCGGTGAGACGCTGGGCATCGTGGGCGAGTCCGGCTGCGGCAAGACGACGCTGGCGCGTACCATCCTCCGTCTCGAACGCCCACGCGAGGGAACCATCACGCTGAACGGTGCGGACATCTTTGCGCTTCGTGGCAAGGCGTTGCAGGGCTACCGTCGTGCCGTGCAGGTGGTGTTCCAAGACCCGCAGGCCTCGCTGAACCCGCGCCACACGGTGCTGGACCTCATCACAGAGGCTATGCTCGTGCACCAGTTGGTCACGCGCGAGAACCGCCGCGACATCGCCGCGCGCTTGCTGGAGGAGGTTGGCCTGACGGGCGATTTCCTTGACCGCTACCCTCATGCGTTTTCGGGCGGTCAGCGCCAGCGCATCTGCATCGCGCGGGCGCTCGCCCTCAATCCGAAAATCCTGATTTGCGATGAGGCGGTCAGTGCGCTCGACCTCTCGGTGCGGGCGCAGGTGCTGAACCTCCTCCAAGACCTGAAGGAGCGGCGCGGGATGTCGTACCTGTTCATTACGCACGACATCGGCGTGGTGCAGCACCTCGCCGACCGCATCGCGGTGATGAGCGCGGGGAAGATTGTCGAGTACGGTCCGGCGGAGCAGGTGCTGACCTGCCCGCAGCACGACTACACGAAAATCTTGCTCGCCGCCGTGCCGAGGCTCAAGAACGCGAAGGGGGCTTAGCCATGTTGTCGAAAGTCTATTCAGGCGCCGTTTACGGGGTCAACGCCTACACAGTGGAGATTGAGGTCAACGCCGGGCGCGGCGAGGCGCAGTTTGTGATCGTGGGTCTGCCCGACGCCGCGATACGCGAGAGCAAGGACCGCGTCTGGACCGCGCTGAACAACGCGGGCTTCCGCCCCACCTTCGGCCGCACGACCATCAACCTCGCCCCGGCGGACATCCGCAAGGAGGGTCCCGCCTACGACCTCCCGATCGCGGTCGGCCTGCTGGCCGCGACGGGCGCGGTCGAGATGCCCGCGCTCGAGGGGTACGCGCTCATTGGCGAACTCGCGCTGAGCGGCGAGGTGCGGCGCGTGCGCGGCGTGCTGCCCGTCGCGCTGGAGATGCGCCGCCAAGGCAAGCGCGGCATCCTCGTCCCCGCCGACAACGCGGAGGAGGCCGCGGTCGCGGAGGGCATCGACGTCTACCCCGTGCGCCACCTGCGCGAGGCGGTCGACTTCCTCACCGGGCAGTTGCAACTCCAGCCCATGAAGGTGAGCCTCTCCGACCTCATCCAGCGCGGGCGCAACCACATCGAGGACTTCGCCGACGTGAAGGGGCAGGAGTCCGCCAAACGCGCCATCGAGGTCGCCGTCAGCGGCGGTCACAACATCCTGATGATCGGCTCGCCCGGCGCGGGCAAGACCATGCTCGCGCGGCGCATCCCCTCCATCCTCCCCGAGATGAACCTGGAGGAGGCGCTGGAGGCGACGCGCATCCACAGCATCGCCGGCGCGCTCAAGAGCCATCAGGCGCTCGTGTTCCACCGCCCCTTCCGCGCCCCCCACCACACCATCTCCGACGCCGGAATGCTGGGCGGCGGCACGCACCCGCTCCCCGGCGAGGTCAGCCTCGCGCACCACGGCGTGCTGTTCCTCGACGAGTTCCCCGAGTTCCAGCACAACGTGCTGGAGGTCCTGCGCCAGCCGCTCGAGGACGGGCACGTCACCATCTCCCGCGCACGCGCGTCGCTGGAGTTCCCCTCGCGCTTCATGCTCGTCGCCGCGATGAACCCCTGCCCCTGCGGCTTCTCCGGCGACCCCAAGCGCGAATGCCGCTGCACCTCCACGAAAATCCAGTCCTACCGCAACCGCATCTCCGGTCCCCTCCTCGACCGCATCGACATCCACATCGAAGTGCCGCCCGTCGGCTACCAAGAGATCAGCGACCTCGCGCGCGGCACGCCCTCATCCGCCATCCGCGAACGCGTCGAGGCTTGCCGCGCCCGCCAGCGCCGCCGCTTCGACAACGTCTCCAAGACCCTCTGCAACGCCACCATGTCCGCGAAAGACGTCGAGACACACTGCCGCCTGAGCGCCGACGCAATGGACCTGCTGAAGATGGCGATGGCAGAGTTCCACCTCAGCGCGCGCGCCTACGGGCGCATCGTCAAAGTCGCCCGCACCATCGCCGACATGGCGGACGCGCCCGACATCAGCGCGGAGCATATCTCCGAAGCAATCCAGTACCGCTCACTCGACCGCTCCATCTGGGCATGATTATGATGTTCTCACACAAAGGCACAAAGGTCACAAAGGATTTGGAGACAGAATTTGAAATCAAAATTCAAAAATTTCCTTCGTGTCCTTTGTGCCTTTGTGTGAGACTAAAAAAATGAACATCTTCCACACACCGCACGAGATGACCGCATGGTCACAAGCGCAACGCCGCTCCGGCAAGCGCATCGGCTTCGTGCCGACGATGGGCTACCTCCACGCGGGACACCTCTCGCTCGTCGCGGAAGCGCAACGCCACGCCGACGCAATCGCGCTCAGCATCTTCGTCAACCCCACGCAATTCGGACCGCACGAGGACTTCGCCACCTACCCGCGAGACGAAGCCCGCGACCTCGCCCTCTGCCGCGAGGCAGGCGTCGCCGCAGTGTTCCTCCCCGCGCCCGCCGCCATGTACGCCCCCGACGCCAGCGTGTCCGTGGACGAATCCGCATTGCAGAACGGACTCTGCGGGGCGCGCCGCCCCGGACACTTCCGAGGGGTCTGCACCGTCGTCGCCAAACTTTTCAACATCGTGCTGCCCGACGTCGCCGTGTTCGGGCAGAAAGACTTCCAGCAAGCCGCCGTCATCCGCCGCATGGTGCGCGATTTGAACTTCCCCGTCACCATCATCACCGCCCCCACCCTGCGCGAACCCGACGGGTTGGCGATGAGTTCCCGCAACGTCCACCTCAACGCCAAGGAACGCCAGCAAGCGCTAGGCTTAAGCCGCGCACTGGCATCCGCCGCCGATGCGCTCCGCGCGGGCGAAACCTCCGCCGACACGCTCCGCCAACAGATGCGCGACGTGCTGGAGCAGCATGGTCTGCGCGTGGACTACGCCGAGATCGCCGACGCAGAAACCCTCTCCCCCGTGACAACCGCCACCCCCGGCAACGTCGCACTCATCGCCGCCCACTGCGGCAACACCCGCCTCATCGACAACAGGGTGCTGTAAGAGTGAGGAGTGAGTAGGGAGGAGTGAGGAGTGGGGAGGGAGGAATATCCAATATCCAACACAGGGGACCCCGTTGGCGCGACCGCGACCAATGGGGCATGAGAATATCCAACGCCCAAGTTAAATGCGCTTCGGGGTTGTCTCTCGCAGAGACGCGAAGATTGCGGGTAGCGCACGGCGTCCCGCCGTGCTTTCTCGAGGGCATGGCGAGGATGCCATGCGCTACCCCCTCGGGGCTATTCCCCGTCCATCACGTCCCGCCGTGCTGTGAAGGGCGAAGCCCTTCCGTATCACAGGGAGGGGTCCCCGTCGGCGCGACCGCGACCGATGGGGCTAGGGCAACGCCCTACGACACGGGGGTCGAAAAATATTCAAGGCTGTAAGTCTTGAATCAAAGGACGCCATGCGCTACCCCCCCTATTTGCCTTGAGACGGCTGTTGCAAAAAACGACCGTTTGTGGCAATATAATCCGCATGTGCGATACCATCATAAAACAAGAGGGGTTGCAATCGTTGCTGCAATCATACGGGCGCGTGGCGGTGGGGTTCTCGGGGGGCGTGGACAGCGCGTTTCTGCTGTGGTCGGCGGTGCGCGCGCTGGGGCGGGAGAATGTGCTGGCCGTCGTGGCGGACACGCCGACGCTGCCGCGCCGTGAGCTCGCGGAGGCGTTGCGCCTCGCGGGGCAGCTGGACGCGCAGGTGTGCGCCGTGACGCCGAACGAGTTGGGCGACCCTGCGTATGCCGCGAACCCGCCGGAGCGCTGCTACATCTGCAAGCGGCACATTTTCTCCGCCATCCGTGACGCGGCGGCCGCGAAGGGTTTTGATATCCTGCTCGACGGCTCAAACGCGGACGACGCGAATGACATTCGCCCGGGAAGCCGCGCGGCGGCGGAACTGGGGGTGCGTAGCCCGCTGGCGGAAATCGGCGTCACCAAGCGCGAGATACGGGCGTGGTCGGAGGAGGCGGGCCTGCTGACCGCGCACAAGCCCGCGATGGCGTGTCTCGCGACGCGCATCCCGTTCGGGACGCGCATCACGCTGGAGGCGCTGGCGCAGGTCGAGCGCGCGGAGGATGCGCTGCGCGGTCTCGGCTTTGCGCAGTGCCGTGTGCGGCATCATGGCGATGTGGCGCGGGTGGAGGTGGCGGAGGAGGACATGGGCAGGCTGCTTGAAGCCGAGGCGCGGCGGCAGGTCGCGCAAGCCGTGAAGGCGGCGGGCTTCCGCTTCGCCGCGCTGGACCTGCTGGGCTACCGCATGGGGAGCCTGAATTCATAATGCATAATGCATAATTAACAATTCCTGCGCGGCTCGCGAGGACGCTCGCCCTCCATAGCGCATTCCACTTGGACATTGAATATTCCCTGTTGAATATTGGATATTCCCGCCTCCCCGTAGAGACGGATGATTATCCGTCTCTACGCCTCCCCACAGCGCCCCCCCTCCACAGCGCATTTAACTTGGACATTGGACATTCCGTGTTGAATATTGGATATTCCTGCCTCCCCGTAGAGACGGATGATTATCCGTCTCCACGTGTCATTGCCTTCGGGAGACGGATAATCATCCGTCTCTACGCCCCCTCATAGCGCATTTAACTTGGACATTGGATATTCCCTGTTGGATATTGGATATTCCTGCCTCTCCGTAGAGACGGATGATTATCCGTCTCCACGTGTCATTGCCTTCGG
>WRJS01000066.1 GCA_009778475.1 Kiritimatiellota bacterium
AATCATCCGTCTCTACGACGCTTGTCAACCTGATGCTGTCACATAGCGTCGCAGCATGCTAAACAAACATGAGTAACCGTCGGTGGAGCGTAAGCGGAACCGGCGGGGCGGCGGCCGTCAGAAACCCCAGCCCTGCAAGGGCTGAATGATGTGCCTTGTTCAGCCCCTGCCGGGGCTGATGGCGATTGCCGACCCTCCGCCGGTTCCGCCCGCATACGCTCGCGCCACCGGCGGTTACTCACGTCGCACGCCTTCGGCGTTTTCATAGATGGCGGTGACAACTCCACATTAAATGACTGTATTCCAACATCCCGTAGGGATGTTTCTCTCGGTAGAAAAAGGTATGGGCGAAATCATGGCATCCCGTAGGGATGCCTCTCTTGATACCGAGAGGCGCATCCATATTGGATGCGAAGACAAAGGGTATCGGTTTTCTACCGAGAGGGACACCCCTACGGGATGCCAATGTAGTCCATGTTATGAACTGATTAGTAACTCAGCACACGCTCTGCGCCTCGATGCCGAGCAGGGCGGCGAGCTTGCGGAGTTGACCCGCGAGATGCCCCACGCCGATGGCGCAGTGGTGCGCGGGACCGGCCTTGCTCCATGCGTCCATGAACGCCTTCGCGCCGATGCTGAAACGGTAGCGGCTGTTGGTGTTGCCGATCATCAGCACGGGGCCCGGCACGGACTCGCCTTCCGCAATGAGCAGCGCCAGCGTGCCGTCGCCGCGCTGCACGACGCTGAGCAGCGTCACCGGCCCGTGGCGCACGGTCATCTGGATGGACAGGCCCTTGCCGGGCTTGCCGTGATAGACCGGCACCGGCACGAGCCCGACGCGCCCCTCGCTGATCGCGAAATGCGCGGGGCCGTCGTGACCGAGATAGATGACGTCGTCCGTGAAGTCGCTCAGGTAAAATTCCGAGAACGAGCCGCCCGCGCCGAAGAGGTCGAGTATCTTCATGGCCTGCGCGTTCTTGACCTCGCACTCGCCGGCGACGGGGACGTTGCGTCCCGTCAGCAGGGTGTTGCCCGCGATGACGGAGGTCGCGATGTCCTCATACGCGTTGCCGGGCTGGCCCTCGTAGTAGTAGGCCATCGCGCCGAGGGCGTGGCGCTTCACCAGCGCGTCCAGCGCGACCGAGGTCTGCGCGGCGCGTTCCAGTTCGGCCGCCTCGCACTCGGGCGAGACCTCGAAGGCCTTCCGGAAGTCCGCGATTTTCCGCGCGACCTGTTGCGGGGTGACGGCCTCGCGCAGGGCGTGGAGCTCGCACATCTCCAGCAGCTCGATGTGCGTGCCGAACACGGCCGACTGCTGCGCCAAGTCGCTATAGACATCGAGCATCCCGCAGTAGTAATGGCCGAGGACGCCGAGGCGGCTGTCGCGCATCCCGGCGCGGACCGTCGCGGCCTGGGCCCACTCGCGCATCTCGCGCCACACGCCGGGGTCCTGCAGGTGGCCGGTCACGAGGTGGTAGTCGATCCCGGCGCGGTTGAACACGCACGCGATCTCCGGCGCACTGCACGACTGGCAATGCTCCAGCCACACGCCCGTCATCAGGCCGCGGTCGCCCAGCGCGTTGAACTTCGCGTAGTCCAGCTGCGCCACGGGCTGGATGTTCAGCACGACGACCGGGACGCCCGCGCGCTGCACCACGGGCAGCACCGTCGAGGACAGCGCGTAGGTGGAGATGAAGAGGAACACCATCTCCACGTCCTCCGCGCGGAAGAGGTCCCCCGCCGCACGCGCCTTGTCCGGGTTGTCCACGAGCCCCGCGTCCACCACGGACACGCCGAAGCCCTCAAGCTCCGCACAGATTTTCCGATGGTATCCCATCAGGTTGCGCTTCAGGTTCTTGAACTGCGCCCAATACGTGTCCAGCCCGATGCTGAAAAAACCGACCTTCACATTCATGGTGTGGTTCCCTGGGGAGAGTTTCTAGTTTCTAGTTTTTAGTTTCTAGTTGCTAGTTTTTAGTTTCTAGTTTCGACTGAAATCGACTGATGCCGACTGCAGGACGCCGAGATTCCAGCAACTAGAAACTAGCAACTAGCAACTAGAAACTAAAAACTAGAAACTAATTCCCAATTCCTCATTCGGGCGGCTCCGCCCGCCTCACGCCTTCGGCTCTTCGACCTTTTTCGGCTCTTCGTTCTTGATGCCGTCGAGGACATCCTTGATGCTCTCGCTGGCGACCTTGTCGCCCTCTTCCTTGCCCTTCTTGAACTCGCCGAGGCTCCGCCCAAGCGAGCGGGCCAGGTCAGGCAGCTTCTTGCCGCCGAACAGCACAAGTATGATGGCCAGAACAAGCAGCAACTGTGTCGGACCGATATTCCATGGCATAACGTACCTCTCTTTCACTAACCTCTGTAATGTTTCGCCATCGCGCGGTGCGCTTCCCTGTCGGCCTCGCGCCGCTTGACGGTTTCCCTTTTGTCCTCCTGTGCCTTTCCGCGGCACACACCAATCTCAACCTTCACGAGACCCCTCGGGGTCAGGTAAAGCCTCAGCGGAACGAGCGTGAGCCCCTTCTGCTCGGACAGCGCCTGCAGCTTGCGTATCTCGCGCTTGTGCATGAGCAGGCGGCGCGTCCTGAGCGCGTCGTGGTTGAAGCGGTTGCCGAACGCGTAGGGCGGTATGCGCACCTGGTTCAGGTAGAGCTGCCCGTCCTTCGCGCTGGCGTAGGAACCGTTCAGCCCCGCCTCGCCGTTGCGCACGACCTTCACCTCCGTCCCGACCAGCTCGATGCCGGCCTCATACTTCTCGAGGACAAAATAGTCGTGCGTCGCCCGCCTGTTGACCGTCAGGTTCCCGCCCTTCCTCTTTTTGTCCTCCGGCATCCGCCGCTACTCCGACCAGCGCGTCTGCGCCTGTTCCGCGCGTGCGATCGCGCCGAAGTCAACTTCCGAAATCAGCAGGCCATCCGCGATCTCGCGGAGCGCGATGTCCGCCTTGTCCTCCTCAGCCGACAACGGCTTCACCAGCGGGCGCTCGCCCAAGTTGAGCTGGCGCACGCGTTTTGAAACCAAATTCACAAGCACCGGAACACTCGGGAACCGGACCCTCGCCTTTTCAATCAGTTCGACGTTCACTAAACTCCTCCATTTGAGCCATACACTATACCCTTTTTCCCCCCTCGCGGTCAATGCAGGAATTGCAGGAATTGCATAAAAACATGCGCATGGGGGTTGCGCCGCGCCAGCGGGTATGTTATGGTAATACGACTATGCAAGAGATGATTGTCAACGGGAGGGCGGTCGCGCTCACGGCAGGGGTGACGGTTCACGAGGCGGCGCGGGCCGCCGGGATAGGCATCCCCGTGCTGTGCCACCGCGACGGGCTGCACCCCTCGGGCGGGTGCGGCGCCTGCACGGTCGAGGATGCCGCGACGGGGCGCCTCCTGCCCGCGTGCGCGACCCGCGCCGACGCCGCCATGCGCATCGAGACCGCATCCCCCCGCGCCCTCGCGCACCGCAAGGCCGCGCTGGAGCTGCTGCTCAGCAACCACCCGGCCGACTGTGAGGCGCCGTGCCAGATGGCCTGCCCCGCGCGTCTGCCCGTCCCCGAGATGCTGCGCCTCATCGCCGCCGCGAAGTGGGGCGAGGCCGCGGTCCTCGCGCAACGCCACCCCGTGTCCTGCCCCGCCGCGCCGTGCGAGAAAGCCTGCCGCCGCAAACCGCTGGGCGGCGCGGTCGCCATCTGCGCGGTGCACCGCCTGCTCGCGGGCGCCCCGCCCGCGCCGCCGCAGCCCCCGCCCGCGCCGCCGCCGAAAATCCCCTTCCGCTCCCGCATGACGGGACTCGCGGATGACACGCTGCTCGCGCTCGCCCACGAGAAAGGCCCGCGCACGGAACTCGCGGACGGCGAGGCGTTCACGCGGGAACACGCGCGCACGGAGGCCGCAAGGTGCCTCCAGTGCGGATGCCGCAAGGCGGGCGACTGCCGCTTGCGCGAACTTTGCGCGGACGCAGGCGCGAAGCAATCGGCGTTTGCGGGCGGGCATTCGGCAATCGTGCGCGAGCGTGACGGGCGCGGTTTCGCGTTCGATTCGTCGCGCTGCGTGCTGTGCGGCATCTGCGTGAGGGTCGCGCAGCAGGCGGGCGCGTCCATCGCGCCCGCGTTCCGCGGCCGCGGCTTCGACGCGCGGATCGCCCCCCCCCTCGGGCGCGCCTGGCACGACATCCCAGCCGAAGTCCTCGCCACCTGCGCCACCTCCTGCCCAACGGGCGCGATGAGTAGTAATTAGGAATCAAATGGAGCGTGTGTGTCCCTCGCGCACCGAAGGCTGAAAGCCCCCGGGGAATGGGAATATCCAATATCCAACAGGGAACATTCAACGTCCAAGTGAAATGCGCTCTGGAGGTCGCGCATCCCCTCCCTCCGCGCAGGAGTTGTTAATTATGCATTATGAATTATGCATTATGCATTGACACAAGGCTGAAAGCCCTCGGGGAATATCCAATATCCAACACGGAATATCCAATGTCCAAGTGAAATGCGCTTCGGTTTTGTGTCCCAATTGGAGGGCGAGACAGGGGACCCCATTGGCGCGGCGTGCGGTCAATGGGGCAGGAACCCGCAATGTGTCTAACGGCTCGCGAGGACGCTCGCCCTCTATCGCGAAATCTGTATTTTACAGGACACTAGAACTTCCCTTTTGACATTCTGTGTGAAAATGTGGTATAAGATTTCATTTACTTGAAGCAAGGAGTAACCATGTTGACAAAGCAAATGCCGCTCTACCTTGATTTCATGCCGCTCTACAGCGTGTACACGTCGCTGCGCGACGCGGCGGCGCACGCGCAGGAAACCGCCGCCGTGCAGATTGCGTGCGTGCGCGACGGTGGCGACTGCGACACCTTCCGCATGGATTTCGCCGCGCCGATGGACAGGACGGCGATCCGCTTCTGCGAGCGCGTCGTGAAGTTCATGCTCTGGGCGAGCGGCGGCTACGAGATCTGCGTCTCCGCGCCCGAGGCGTTGGCGCGGCACATCGCCGACGCCTACTCCCCGCAGGGCGCGCGCGCGTTCGACTGCGAGACGATGGAGACCGCCTACGGCCGCCCGCTCACGGTCAGGGCGCTGAGCGCAGAAGAGATGCCCGCGCCCCAGACCCGCGTCCAGCCGCTGGGCGGTCACCTGAACGGCTGCCGCCTCGGGTTCGACCTCGGCGCAAGCGATTTCAAAATCTCCGCCGTCAACGCGGGCGAGACCGTGTTCGCCGATGAAATCCCGTGGACGCCCGTCACCGCGACCGATCCCGACTACCACTTCAACCTGTTGCAGGACGGGCTGAAAAAAGCGGCGGCGCACCTGCCGCGCGTGGACGCGATCGGCGGGAGCTCGGCCGGGGTCATCGTCGATAACCAGATCAAAATCGCATCGCTCATACGCGGCATACAGGGTGCAGACCGCCCCAAGGCGCAGCAGATTTTCAAGCGTGTGCAGGAGGCGTGGGGCGTTCCCGTCGAGGTCGCCAACGACGGCGACGTGACCGCGCTGGCTGGGGCGCTGTCGCTCAAGCGCAACGCCATCCTCGGTATCGCCATGGGTTCGAGCGAGGCCGTCGGCTACATCGACCGCAACGGTCAACTGACCGGGCGGCTGAACGAGCTGGCCTTCGCGCCCGTGGACTTCAACCCTGATGCGGCGCAGGACGAATGGTCGCAGGACAACGGCGTCGGCGCGATGTACTTCTCGCAACAGGCGGTCAACCGCCTCGCCGTCGCCGCCGGGTTCGCGTTCCCCGACGATATGCCGCTTCCCGAGCGCCTCAAAGTCGTGCAAGCCGAAATGGCTGATGGAGGGCGAGCGTCCACGCGAGCCGCAAACATCTACACCACCATCGGCACATACCTCGGCTATGCCATCCCGTGGTACCGCGTGTTCTACGACTTCGGCACCGTCCTCCTGCTCGGCCGCGTGACCAGCGGCAAGGGCGGTGAGATCATCGTCTCGACCGCGCAGAAAATCATGCGCTCGCTCAACTGCGGCGTTGAGCTGATGATGCCCGACGAGAAAGCCCGCCGCGTCGGCCAGTGCGTCGCGGCCGCATCGCTGCCGCGCCTCTAACGAATTAGGAATTAGAAATTAGGAATCAGGAATGACAATCGGGACCACATCTCACACAAAGCCACAAAGGTCACAAAGGAGTTTATATCAGAGACTTCGTGACCTTTGTGCCTTTGTGTGAGAAAAAAAGAAAAGGAGAATACCATGACACTCACCAAACCCACCGCAGACATCTACATCCCCAACAACGACGCGCTCGACGCCGCGCTGGGAACGGTCACGCACCTCGGCATCGGCGCACACCAAGACGACTTGGAGTTCTCGGCGTACCACGGCATCCTCCAATGCTTCGAGAAGCCCGGCATGGGCTTCTGCGGCGTGACCTGCACCGACGGGGCTGGTTCACCGCGCGCGGGCGATTACGCGCGTTACACCGACGACGATATGCGCACCATCCGCCGCGAGGAACAGCGCACCGCCGCGCAGACCGGCCGCTACAAGGCGATGTTCCAGCTTGACTTCACCAGCAAGGAAATCAAGGGCGGCATCAACGCAGATGTCATCGCCGACCTGACCGCCATCATCGGCGCGACGCGCCCGAAGGTGATCTACACGCACAACCTCGCCGACCGCCACCCCACGCACGTCGGCGTCGCCAAGCACGTCATCCACGCCCTGCGCGGGTTGCTGCCCAGCGGCTACAAGCCCGAGGCGTTCTACGGCTGCGAAGGCTGGCGCGACCTCGACTGGATGCCGCAGTCCCGCACGCAAGTCTTGGACGTGAGCGAGCGCGAACACCTCGCCGCAAGCCTCTCTGGCGCGTTCGACTCGCAGATCGCCGGCGGCAAACGCTACGACCTCGCCATCCTCGGCCGCCGCCGCGCAAACGCCACCATGTTCGCCTCCCACGGCGTGGACGAGATGACCGCCGCCATGTACGCGATGAACCTCCTGCCCCTGCTCGACAACCCCGCGCTCGACCTCAAAGCCTACGTCGAAGGTATCATCGAGGAATTCAAAAACGAGGCGTTAGCAACGCTCTAGTGTCCTGTAAAATACAGACTTCACGATGAAGGGCGCTCGCCCACCATATCATGTTTTTTTTTCTCGCGCAGAGGCGCAGAGACGCGGAGGGGATTTTTGAATTTTAAAAATGGTTTTCAAATCCTGCCACAATACTTTGTGACCTTTGTGCCTTTGTGTGAGATTATTCGTCCCGTTTTTTTTTATTACACAGAGCTTCACAGAGGAGGCACAGAGGCACACAGAGTTTTTTTGAGAAATTCTCTGTGAACCTCTGTGGCATCTCTGTGGTACTCTGTGTAACACTTATTTATTCCTCCTTTTTTTATCCTCACACAAAGGCACAAAGGACACGAAGGGGATTTTTGAATTTTAAAAATGGTTTTCAAATCCTGCCATAATACTTTGTGACCTTTGTGCCTTTGTGTGAGATTATTCGTCGCGAAAATAATCCTGTCAACCCTGTTTAATTCTGTCAAAACCTGCCCATTGCATCCGCTCCACATTTATGATAAACTTTTCTCTTTTTAGAAGGATTGACAGAAATGAACATGATTACGTGCAACACATCAGAAGAGGCCGCGCAGGTCGCGGCGCAACTCGTCATCGACCGCGTGAACGCCAAACCCGACGCCATCCTCGGACTGCCCACAGGCGGGACGCCGCTGGGAATGTATGCCGCGCTGGCGAAGGCCGTGCGCGAGAAACGCGTTGACCTGAGCGCGGTCACGACGTTTAACCTCGATGAATACTGTGGCCTGCCCGTGAGCCACCCCGAGTCCTATCTCACGTTTATGACCCGCAACTTCTACGCGCCGTGCGGCCTTGCCGCCGCGCAGACGCACATCCCCGACGGCGAGGCCGCCGACCCCGACGCGGAGGCCCTCGCCTACGACAACGCCATCCGCGCCATCGGCGGCATCGACCTTCAGGTGCTGGGCATCGGCCATAACGGGCACATCGGGTTCAACGAACCCGGTACCCCGCCCGACGCGCGCACCCATTCGGTCCTGCTGACGGAGCAGACGCGGCGGGCCAATGCGCGGTTCTTCGCGAGCCTCGACGAGGTGCCGACACGCGCCATCACCATGGGCATCGCGACCATCCTCGAGGCGCGCGAACTCCTCCTGCTCGCCAACGGCGCGGACAAGGCGGACATCCTCGCCGCCGCCCTGCGCGGTCCCGTCACGCCCGACAACCCCGCCTCGTTCTTGCAGGGGCATCCGCGTCTGACGGTGATTGCGGACAGGGCGGCCGGGGCACGGATCGTTTCATAGTGTAATGTTTTCGTTTACTATATGACAACCGCCTACTCCAGCGCGATGCTTTCGATGACGACCTCTGTGTCCGCAGTCGCGCAGGGGTCGAAGCGGAGGTAGCGGATCATGCCTTTCCATGCGGGGCTTTCGGAGAGTTTGAACACGTAGTCGCGTGACGCGCCATCCGTGGCGAGCGGCAGGGTGATGCTGGTGCGCTCGGTCGGGGTGCCGCCCGCGGACCAGAACAGCTGGCACACGTCCGCACCCTTTGACGCGGTCTTCATGCGGACGCGCAGCGCGGTGAAACGTTTCGCGCGGAACGCCGTCACCGTGGCGGCAATCGCAGGGTCGCGTGTCGAGGAGACCAGCCGCCAGCCGCCCGCCGTCGGCTCGTCAACCTTGCACCCCATGAACGCCGTCCAGCCCTGCCGACCTGCACCGCCTTTGAAGTCCCACGCGGTCAGCGCAGGTTGCGGCCTGTAGGGCAGGTCGTAGGGTCCCAGCCCGATGTCCGTCGGCGCGTAGTTCAGCGGCCATCCCTCGGCGGGGCGCTCGCAGAACGTGTCGCGCACGGCCTCGTACATCCCGAACCCGAACTCGGCGCACGGCTCGGCATACGACCCCTCGCCCCATTCGTTCAGCGGCGCGAGCAGGAGGTTCTTCACGCCCGCCGCGTCGGCGAAGTTTTTCGCGTCGGCGCAGATGCGCTGGAAGTGCGCGACGGTACGGCCGTGAATCTCGATGCCCCTGTCGCCGTGCCACGGGCGGTCGTCCCAGCCCGTGGAGAGGTTCGGGAGGAACGGCAGCACGCCCGCCGCATGGCGACGCTCCCACAAGTCTTTGTTCGAGTCTGCCACGAGGTCGAACGCAAACCGCCTCGAATCCTGCGCCTTGCCCGCCGCGTCCATGTAGTGGTAGATGGAGGTCATCTCGAAACCGTCGCTCTTCAGCTTGCGGATGATGGCGGGGTCGCTGGAGGCCTCGGGCCACTTCATGGCGATGAAGTAGATGCCCTTGTGGCCGTGCGCCCGCGCGACCTCCTGCGAGACCTCCAGCGCCCTGCGGCAACCGCCCTCGCCCATGTCGTCGTCGAAATTCTTCGCCAGCCAGATCACCACCACCGGCCGCCCGTCGATGCGGTAATACTCGGGCGTGCTGAAATAGTTCTCGCACCAGAACGCCGCAGCCTTGCGCTGATCCTCCTCCGAGTGGCTGCCCGGCCCGTTGTGGTTCGCCCACATGACCGCCCACTTGAGGAACGACTTGTACCGCGCCCGCTGGAACGCCTTCACCCAGTGGTCGTGATGCTGCGCACCGCGATCCCAATACCAGTCCACGAGGAAATACGAAATCCCGTTCTCGACCGCCCACTTGATCTGCCAGTCCACGACCTCCGCGTTCGCCTCGTCGTACCACCCCAGCACGGGCTTGCGCTCCGGCGCGACCCTCCAGATTTTCTCCCACGCCTCGACCTTCGACCACCCCGGGAAATACAGCGCCCCGATCTCGTACCCGCTCTTCACGGGCCTCGGCTCCGGCACATACGCCGCCTTCGGCAACTTCAACTCCTCCGTGAACGTGACAGGCACCGACACCCTCTGACGCTTGTCGCCGAACACGACCTCAATCACCATATCGCCGCTCACCGCCCGCTCGGGAATCAACTCAATAATATGCTGCGCCGACTCGCCCGCCGGGACAACAGGCAAGCGCTCCCATCCCCATGCCCTTGCCGATGGCACAACCACCCCAGGCGGCGCGGACACCACTTGCACGACACCGCCCTCCGCGTCCGTGCCGCCGATGTTCGACAGGCGCACCAGAAGCCGCGCCTTCCGCCACACGCGGTTCACCGCATCCGCCAGACGCGCCTGCTCCACGACGACATCCGCCGCCCCGCTCAAATCATCCGACACCCTCACGCCCCGCACCTCCACATCGCCCGACACATTCAGGTGCGCCACGTTCCCGCGCCACTCCTTCTCCGCCGAGAAATCGATGTTGTACGTGTGGAACCGCCCATCCGCCACGACACGCACCTTCTTCTTGTGCAGACCACTCACCGCATCCGTCGCCCACGAGATTACCGCGCCATCCGTCCCCTTGCCCCGCATCTCCACCGCCACGAACGGGTTCTCGTCCGCGCTCACAGGTTCTTTCAGCGCTGACCCCTCCAGAGGCGACTCCACCACGCGCACCCACTCCAGCGCGAACGGCCGCTCCGCGCCATCCGTGACCGCGAAGTCCAGGCGCATCGCCTTGATCCGCCGCTCGCCGTGCCACATCGGCCGCACCCGATACGTGTGCCACTCGCCGTCGCCGATCCAGTCGAACTTCACCGACCACTTCTGGAGCGGCGCGGGCGCGTCCACGGGCTGCCAGAAAATCTCCCCCATGCCGCCCGCCGCCGTCCTTGCGCGGAACTCCACAACTTGGTCAATGCCCGTATCCAGCGGAGTCTCGAACGGCAGCGTCACAAACGGGTCACGCCCCAGCACCGTCCCCGCCAACGCCCCGCCCTCGACCCGCACATCCTTCACATACGCCGGATGCACACGCGCCGCCCACACCTTCGCGTCATCGAACCTGAACGCACGCAACGCATCCTGCGCACCCGCCGTCCCCGCCGCCAATATGCAAACCGCAACAACCGCAAACACCCTTTTCATCATCCCTCCTTGAATTGCGCCATCCGTACAGTCTCATGCAAAGGAATTCTAGATTGGGGATTTCAGATTAGAAACCAATCCTGTTAATCCTGCCAAAAAATCATCCTGCTAATTCTCGTTCGAGTGCAGGCCGCCGGAACCGGCGGTGAACTCGATGTTGTTGCGCTCGGGGTCGGTGGGGTGGGCCTTGGAGCAGCTCCACACGCACGCGCCGCAGTGGACGCATTTCTCGCGGTCGAACTCGGGGACGCCGCCGTCCTCGCCGGGCATGACGGCTTGCGCGGAACACATCTCCACGCACGTGCGCTCGGTGCAGGACGCGCACCGCGCGGGGTCGGCGAACCTGACGTGGTCGGCGAAGCCGCCCATGGCCTGTACCTTGCCGCCTTTGAAGAGGATGTCTTGGTGCGACATCAGCAGGTTGCCGTCAAGCGTCACCTCGGGCCAGCCCATGGCGTTCATCACCGCGTCGTGCAGCGGCTGGCGGGTCTTGGCGCAGGCCTCGGAAATCTCCGCCAGCTTGTCGGCGGGGATGCGGTGGCCGAGGGCGGCGGCGAGGGGCTTGACCTTCTGCGAGGGCGGCACGGATTTGACGGACACGTTCAACGCGCCGCCCGTGATGCCCGTGAGGCCGGTGCCCATCATGCCGAGCATGAAGCCGTTCTGGAAGCCGTCGCGGGCCTTCTTGGCGGCCTGCAGTTCTTTGTTGAGGGTGTCGGCGCGGCGGCGTTTCTCGTAGGCGGCGGCGAGCGCGGGCTTGGTGAAGTCGCCGTCGGCCTTGAGGATTTCGATCGCGCCTTCGGCGAGCAGGACGCCGCTGCGCCACGCCTCGTCAACGCCGGAGTTGGTGAGCAGGTTGGAGGTTCCGGAGCCTTCGCCGATGCGCGCGAAGCCGTCGCCGACGAGGTGCGGCTCGCCGCGCACGCCGGACTCTTGGAGGGTCTTGGCGCCCCACGAGCGCAGGGTGCCGCCTTCGAGGTGGCGCCAGAGGTAGGGGTGCTGCATCCAGTGCTGGAGGTAGCGGTAGCCGGTGCGGGCGGGCGAGTCGAACCACGACGGCACGAAGATGCCCAACGAGGCCGTGCGGTCGGGATAGACGTACATGAAGCCGAATATCTCGGGTTCAGGGAACCCCAGCGTGTGGATGACCGTGCCGGGCTTGAGGCCGCACGACGGCGGCAGTTCGACGACGGCCTTCATGCCGACGGCCCAGTCGTGCTGGTGGTTGCCCGCGGGCAGGCCGAAGTGCGCGTCGAGCGTGCGGCCGACCGCGCCGACGGGGCCGTCGCCGACGACCGTGAGGCGCGCGCCGATGTCCATGCCGGGCATGAACGCGCCCTCGGGGTTGCCCTTCTTGTCCACGCCCTGATCGGCGAGGCGCACGCCCGTCACGCGGCCGTCCTCGATGAGCGGTGTGCTCACGGGTGTGCCGGGCCATATCTGCACCAGACCCGAACCCATCAGCTGCCCGCCCACCCACGACATGAACGAACCCATCGACATCACCAGCCCATGCTCCTTGCGGAGGAACGGCGGTATCCACGGCAGCTCCTCCGCGTGGGGGCCTTTCCTCATCATGAAACGCCCCGCCTTGAACACGGCATCGACGAACCGCGTCCCGGCCGTGCGGCGGCTCGCGCCGATGGGGTCGTGGAGGTAGGCCACGCGCTCGTCCTCGGCGACGGTCGCGTTGGGGATTTCCTTCGCGAGGTCGAGGCCGGGGAACGACGCGCGGATGGCCCGCCCCTTGGTGACGATACCCGACACGCCGAAGCCGATGTCGTCCGCGCGCTCGTAGCACATCACCTGCAGCGGCATCCCCGGCATGACCTTGCTCTCGAACGCGGGCGTTCCGTCGGCGTTCATCATCGCGCGCGTGAGCGTGGTGAGGAACCCCGCCGTGGCCGGGCCGAAGCCCACGCACACGATGTCCGCGTCCATTTTCTGTCTCTCAATCTCGTTCATAATTTCTGGCATTCGATTCCTGACTTCTAGAAAAGACAACAGATTAACATGATTGCGGATGAAGTCAACACTTTAAGGAGATGTATTCAACCGATGCACACCTGTTCGCGAGTGTATGGTGGGATTGGGAACCGGCAGCGCCGTGGGGACATCGGGAGCGCAAGGCTTCCGCCTTGCATGGCGCCGGGAGCGCAAGGCTTCCGCCTTGCCTATTCTGAATGCAGGGCGGAAGCCCTGCGCTCCCGGAATGGAGTCCGGAGATTGTCGTTCGCGGCGATGTCGTGCGCGAGCATTGCGTCCAAGCGTGTGCCGACAGGTCCGGGACTGCCGTCGCCGATAGGCTCGCCGTTATAGGCACACGCCGAGGCCACGTTGAGCGTCGTCCCGACGACCAGCACCTCGGACGCGCCGCGCACGTCGTCCTCCGAGATGTCCGCGAATGCGACACGCGCCAGCATGCCGTCCGCAACCAGCGCCTCCGCCAATTGCATCACGCGCAGCATCGTCGTGCCGTCCAGCACGCTGTCCATCGTCGGGAACAGGAGCTCGCGTCGGGGGGTCACGATGCCGACGTTCTCCGTCGCGCCCTCTGCCAGGAAGCCGCGCGTGTCGTAACTGAACACGAAGTCCACGCCCGCATCAACCGCCTCGCGCTTCATCAGCATATTCGGGAGGTAGTTGCAGTGCTTGAACGTCGCGAGGTTGCCCGACTTCACGGGGATCGCGCTGCGTATCGCGCGCGCACCCTCGGGGTGCGCCTCCATAAACGGCCTGCCCGCGGCATAGACCGCCACATACAACGTTGGGGTAGGGGACTCGTAGGGGCTGATGCCGAACCCCCCCGGCCCGCGCGCCAGAATCACGCGGCACGAGCAATCGTCGCGGCCCGCGACCGCGAGCGTCTGCAGCACGGTCTCGCGGATGGCCTCCAAGCCCCCCGGCCACGCGAGCGCGATCTCGCCCGCCGAACGCATGAGCCGCCGCAGGTGCGCGTCGAGGTTGTACGCGGCGCGGTCGACGCACTTGAACGTGTCGAACACGCCGTCCCCGCGGTGCACGAGATGGTCGTCCGCCGGGACCTGCATCAGCAGGGGGTCGGTCACCACGCCGCCCAGCACGCTGGAGTAGAAGGCGTAGTAACGCTCCTGCCACGCCGCCCGCGTCGCCGCAAGCGCATCCATATAATCAGAAAGAGTGATAATTTTCATCCCATTTCTCTTTGTCATGGCGATAGTATAAGATATTTTTACGGATTTTGTCTATCACGTCCTGTGCGTTTGGAGCATTTGTTTTTTGCGCTTGCTAATCGCAAAAGGATTACATAAAGATGCGTTCTGTGGTTCTGCGTGAGGAGAATGCGGCGGGGTACGGCGTGGGTGCCGTGCCCCGCCGCATTCCGCCATGCCTTCGCGTGAGAAAAATCCGTGGCGCGTTTGGATTTTCGGGGTTGGTCTCCCGGGGTGTTTCTGGTATAATGTGCGGCTCGTAAAACCACTTGGATAGACGGAGTATGCCACAGCCATTTGTTCACCTTCATTTGCATTCGCAGTACAGTATGCTCGACGGGGCTTGCAAAATCAAGCCGCTGGTGGAGCGGGCGAAGGCGCTGGGCATGACGGCGGTGGCCATCACGGACCACGGGGTCATGTACGGCGTGATGGATTTCTACAAGACGTGCAGGGAGGCGGGCATCAAGCCGGTCGTCGGGTGCGAGATCTACATCAACGCGAAGGAGCACAGGTCGTCGCGCGACAAGAATGCGACGTTTCACCACCTCGTGCTGCTGGCGATGGACATGGAGGGCTATCACAACCTCGCGAGGATCAACACGGTCGCGCACACGGAGGGGTTTTACTACAAGCCGCGCATTGACAAGGAGACGCTGCGGGCGCATTCGGGCGGGCTGATCGCGCTGTCGGCGTGTCTCAAGGGCGAGATCCCGGACCTGCTGAAGGAGCGCCATCTCGATGCGGCGGAGGCGGTCACGCGCGAGTACGTTGACATCTTCGGCGCGGATAATTTTTTCCTGGAGATGCAGTGCCACGGGCTGGAGGAGCAGAAGATCGCGAATGAGGGCCTGCGTGAGCTCAGCCGCCGGATGGGCCTGAAGACGGTCGTGACGAATGACGTGCATTACCTGCACCAGAGCCACGCGCGGGCGCACGAGGTGCTGCTGTGCATCCAGACGCAGACGGTGATGAGCGACCCGAAGCGCATGAATTACGGGTCGGACGAGTTTTACTTCAAGTCGCGCGAGGAGCTGGAGAAGATGTTCCCGGACGACGCGGAGGCGCTCGACATGACGCAGGTGATCGCGGACCGCTGCAACGTGGAGATGGTGTTCTCGGACGGCAAGGCGGAGAGCCTCCATTTCCCGGCGTATGACGTGCCGGAGGGTTTCGCGGGCGGGCTGGAGTATCTCGTCCACCTCGGCAAGCAGGGGCTGGTGAGGCTCTACGGGCTGGCGTTCGACGCGCCGGGGGACGAGCGCGAGCGCGGGCTGGTGGAGCGTTTCAACTACGAGGTCGGCGTCATCCAGAAGACGGGCTTCGTGAACTATTTCCTGGTGGTGGCGGACTTCATCAACTGGTCGCGGACGCACGGGGTGCCGATCGGCCCGGGGCGCGGGTCGGGGGCGGGCTCCATCCTCGCGTACTCGCTGGGCATCACGCAGGTTGACCCGCTGCGCTACGATTTGATTTTCGAGCGTTTCCTGAACCCGGAGCGCGTGTCGCCGCCGGACTTCGACATCGACCTGTGCCAGGCGAACCGCGGCAAGACCATCGAGTATGTGAAGCAGAAGTACGGCAAGGACCGCGTGGCGCAGATCGTGACGTTCGGCCAGATGGGCGCCAAGACCGTCATCCGCGACATCGCGCGCGCGCTGGAGATCCCGCTGAGCCAGGCGAACCGTTACGCGAAGATGATCCCCGACGACCCGAAGATCACGCTCGCCAAGGCCAAGACGGAGAACCCGGAGTTCGCGGCCGCGTGCACGGTTGACCTCGGCCTGCGCGACATCATGCGCTATGCGGAGGTGATGGAGGGGCTTTACCGCAACGCCGGGCTTCATGCCGCGGGCGTGGTCATCGGCGACAAGCCGTTGATTGAGCTTGTGCCGCTGGCGCGCGACAAGGACGGCGAGACCGTCACCCAGTACGACAAGAACATCATCGAGGCGTGCGGTCTGCTCAAGATGGATCTCCTGGGCCTCAAGACGCTGACCGTGCTGCAGGAGACCGTTGACCTCATCCGGCTCATCCACGGCACGGAGATTGATCTGCAGGCCTTGCCGCTCGACGACAAGAAGACGTTCAGGCTGTTCCAGGCGGCGGACACCGTCGGCGTGTTCCAGTTCGAGTCCGGCGGGATGCGCCGCGTCCTGACAGACCTGCACCCCACCCGCATCGAGGACATCTTCGCCGTCACCGCGCTCTTCCGGCCCGGTCCGATGGACAACATCCCCACGTTCATCCGCCGCAAGAAAGGGCAGGAGAAGGTCGTGTACGACCATCCCGCGCTCGAGTCCACCCTGAAGGAGACCTACGGCGTGATGGTCTATCAGGAGCAGGTGCAGCGTGCCGCGCAGGTGCTGGCGGGCTACTCGCTCGGCCGCGCCGACCTGCTCCGCCGCGCCATGGGCAAGAAGAATGCCGAGGTCATGGTCAAGGAGCGCGCCGGGTTCATCGAGGGGTGCGCAAAGACGCAGGGCATCCCCGAGGCGCAGGCCCGGCAGATTTTCGACAACATCGAGAAGTTCGCCGGGTACGGCTTCAACAAGGCCCACGCCGCCGCCTACGGCATCCTGAGTTACCAGACCGCCTACCTGAAGGCGCACTATCCCGTCGAGTTCATGTGCGCGCAGATCTCCTCCGAAATCGGCAACTTCGACAAACTGCCCAAGTTCCTCGCCGCCGCCGAGGAGTCCGGGCTGAAGGTGCTGCCGCCCGACGTCAACAGCAGCCTCGACCGCTTCAGCCCCGAGGCCGGCCACGTGCGCTTCGGACTGGCCGGCATCAAGAGCGTGGGCGAGGGCGCCGCCGAGGCCATCGTGCGCGCGCGGCAGGCCAACGGCCCGTTCGCCAGCCTCGCGGACTTCTGCGCGCGCGTTGACGCTGCGGCCGTCAACAAGCGCGTGCTGGAGGCGCTGATCAAATGCGGCGCGATGGACTGTTTCGGGATGCACCGCGCGCGCCTTTTCGCGAACATGGAGTTGGCGCTCTCCCGCGCGCAAGAGCAGGCGAGCGAACGCCTGAGCGGGCAGGGCAACCTCTTCGCCGGGCTGGGCGCCGAAGACGCCGGCGCAGCCGACGCCAGCCACCTCCCCGACTACCCCGCGTGGACGGAGAAAGAGTGCCTCGGGTATGAGCGCGAACTGCTCGGCGTGTACATGACGGGCCACCCGCTCAACCGCTACCGCCGCATCATCAGGGAGCTGCAGACCATCAGCCTCTCGAAACTGGAGTCCGCGCCGGACAACAAGGAGGTGCGCGTGGCCGGCCTGCTGGCATCCGTCTCGCGGCGCATCAGCGCAAAGACCAAAGAGCCGTGGGCCGTCACGACACTGGACGACGGCGAGACGGCGGTCGAGGCGCTCGTGTTCTCGGAGGCCTTCAAGAAATACGAGAGCGCGTGCGTGCAGGACGCGCCCGTGATGCTGTGCGGGACGCTCTCGAAACGCGACGAGCAGCCCAAGATTATCGTGCGCGAGGTATTCCCCCTGACGGAGGCCGCGCGGCACTTTGCCGAGCGCGCCGTCGTCGCCGTCAAGGCCGACGACCCGAAAGCCGCCGCGCGGATACAGGGCATCCGCAACCTCGTCTCCGAGCGGCCCGGGACGGTTCCGCTGCTCATCTGCCTGATTTATCCGGGGGGGCGGCGCGTCGTCGTGCGCTCCGGCGCCGGCAGCACCGTTGACCCCTCCGACGACTTCCCCGAGGCCGTCGAGAAACTTCTGGGGCGCAACAGCATAAGGCTCATCCCCAAGCCGTCCATCTACAAAGACCCCCGCCCCGAACGCCGCTGGTCCAAGGGCGGCTGAGCGCCCGCTTAATCAGGAATGAGGAATCAAATGGAGCTCGAGCGGCATCCTCGCCATGCCTTTTTCGCCCTAGCGACGGACAACGGGGCGTTATCGCCCGTTAGGCTCAGCCCGTGCCGTTTGGCCGTGCGATAGTCGCCCGTTATCAGAGTCTAAAAAAAGTCCTTTGCGCCTGATTATGAAAAATTCTTCATTTTCAGCTTGCGCTACCCGGAAAAACTTATTATGTTCCATTTGCGTGCAAACCCATTAAGGAGAAAATGAGATGAGTTACGTACAAAGCGTACTCGAAAGCGTCCGTAAGCGGAACGCGAATGAGCCGGAATTCTTGCAGGCTGTGCAGGAAGTCCTGGAGTCGTTGGAGCCGGTCGTCGCGGCATGTCCTGTGTTTGAGAAGGAGCGCGTCCTCGACCGCATCGTCGAGCCGGAGCGCATGATCGTGTTCCGTGTGCCGTGGGAGGACGACCAGGGCGTGTTCCGCGTGAACCGCGGGTTCCGCGTGGAGTTCAACAGCGCGATCGGCCCCTACAAGGGCGGCCTGCGCTTCCACCCGTCCGTGAACCAGGGCATCCTGAAGTTCCTCGGGTTCGAGCAGATTTTCAAGAACGCGCTCACGACGCTCCCGATGGGCGGCGGCAAGGGCGGCGCGGACTTCGACCCGAAGGGCAAGTCCGACCGCGAGGTGATGCGCTTCTGCCAGTCGTTCATGCGCGAGCTGTTCCGCCACATCGGCCCGGACACCGACGTGCCGGCGGGCGACATTGGCGTGGGCGCGCGCGAGGTCGGCTACATGTTCGGCGAGTACAAGCGCCTGCGGAATGAGTTCACGGGCGTGCTGACGGGCAAGGGGCGCACATGGGGCGGCTCGCTCATCCGCCCCGAGGCGACGGGCTACGGGTGCGTGTTCTTCGCGCACGAGATGCTGAAGGCGCGCGGCGAGGGCTTCGAGGGCAAGACCTGCGCGGTGTCGGGCTCCGGCAACGTCGCGCAATATACCGTCGAAAAGCTGAACCAGCTCGGCGCGAAGGTCGTGACCCTCTCCGACTCCGCCGGTACCGTTTACGACAAGGACGGCATCGGCGCGGAGAAACTGGCGTTCGTGAAGGAGCTCAAGAACGTCAAGCGCGGGCGCATCAAGGAATACGCGGAGAAATTCGGCTGCGGCTACCTCGAGGGCAAGCGCCCGTGGGGTGTGGCGTGCGACTGCGCGTTCCCGTCCGCCACCCAGAACGAGCTTGACGGCGACGACGCGGCCGCGCTCCTGAAAAATGGCTGCACGCTGGTCGCGGAAGGCGCGAACATGCCCAGCACCCCCGAGGCGGTCGGGCAGTTCCTCGCCGCGAAAATCATGTACGCGCCGGGCAAGGCGTCCAACGCCGGAGGCGTGGCCACGTCAGGGCTGGAGATGAGCCAGAACGCACTGCGCCTGAGCTGGTCACGCGACGAGGTCGAGCAGAGATTGCAAGGCATCATGGTCGCGATCCACCAGCAGTGCTGGGACAACGCCGAGGTCTTCGGGCATAAAGGCAACTACGTTATGGGCGCGAACATCGCGGGCTTCATGAAGGTCGCCACCGCAATGGTCGAGCAAGGCCTCGTGTGATAAGGTGGTGCGGGCATTCCTGCCCGCAGAAGGAATCACGGGCAGGAAGTCCCCTGAAGGGGCGCGTACAGCCCGTGCCACCTTCTTGACAAAACTATACGGAAACAAAACCATGTTGAGAATATACTCCTGCGGGGGAGATTGCGCAACGTTTTTTTAGATGCCCCGCCCGTTTTTTCACACAGAATGCCGGGAGCGCAAGGCTTCCGCCTTGCCAAGTATAAAAAATACAATAGATGCAAGGCGGAAGCCTTGCGCTCCCGGCATTGGCGCCCCCGGAGGTGCCGTGCATCTCACCGCCTTTCCCGTAATCCACATAGCGTACCCGATTCCTGACTCCTCATTTGTAATTCCTGATTCGGAGACACGGAGACCTCCGCCACTCCACACGCGGGGCTGTGGAAAAATTACCTGTTGACCCTCGCCCTAAAATGAGCGATCCTAATTTTTACACTCACAATTATCTGCGTGTTCCTATATTTTGTGAGTCTCTAGGCAATGGGTTACGGCGCGACAACCAATAGAATACAAATGGCAATGAGAAAAGATAACCATTCGCAATACCGACAATTATTATTTGGGCGATGAGAAAAGGGCGATACCATGGCTGTGATAATTGCGCAAACAGTTGTTCTTTAATGTTTGAATCCATAGCATGAAAAGTAACCCAATAGGGAGTAAACATATGCAACAGTAGGAAAAGGGAGAAACAAATAGCCAAATGTAACCAACTTTTAACCTTGGTGGAAGCCCACGTTAACAATCCCCAGTAAATCGGCATGAAGCAGAAAATCAACACAGCGGTAATGCGATTACCGAGAAGAAGCAACAGCGTTAACGCCCCCCAAGTAAACCAAATGAACGCAGGACTTCCGTCATGGGTAAATAAAACACATAAAAAACCAAAAACAAAAAGCAAGAATCCAGTCCAAGCCGATAAAGCAATTATCCCTACGGATAAAGTAATTGTAGATAGAGATTTCATTTGTCGTCACACGGCCCTAGAAAAATTAATCCGCATATTCCTTTTTATCTATCTTTAGTCCTGTCAACCCTTTCAAGTATTGTAAGTACAGCAGAAAGATATGCATTAGTGTTTACCTCGGTCAGCAAACGCTCATACCCTTCAAAATCCAACTCCCGATACTGTTTCAAGAGAAGGACATCGTCGCCTACCTTTCCGAGAACCTGATCCTCGCTATGTGACGCCTGAAGCGGGAAAGCCCTAAAATACCCTCTCAGGTTCTCCAGTAGAAATGACGGGAAATTTGTAATCCCATTTTGATTTTTTTCCTCTTGGAAATAACGCAGTTCGTTTTTATACATACTTGTGACAAGTGCTGGCACTGTAGAATCATCGTAAGGGTAGGCATACGATGCCCCTCCAAAGTAGGTTAAATCGAGCAGAAAATGCGCGATGTCTCTGTATCCCTTCAGTCGTTCATTTTTCTTATCCGTCTGTTCCATTTTTTTTGACATGTCTTTTTGAATCATACGCTTAATCTGAACTATACTTAATTCGGGGAACTTGACCTCCATCCATCTTATTTTCGTCAAATATTCCCCGACAACATATCCTCCGCTAAATGCTACAATTGCTGTCATTGCAACTAAAAAAATCCAGCTATTGAAAAACTTCATTGTATAATCTCCAGTCCCTTCACTCGCAACACATACATGATGAAACACAGTTGTCTAAGATTACCTTATCAAGGAGAGATAAGATTGGACTTGCTTTTGTAAATTGATTAAAATACATTGCCCTTTGCGCTTTTTTGCTCTTTCACGGTGATGCAGGGACACAGTGCAACCGCAGATGACGCGGATGGCACAGATGGCATTGAGAACGGGGCGCCGAACACTGTCCCTGTGTCGGGACACTGACCCTGACCACTAGCCACTGACCACTCATCTCAAAACTATGCGAGAGCAAAATCATGATGAGAATATACTCCTGTGAGGGGGATTGCGCAAGGTTTTTTTAGATGACCCGCCCGTTTTTTCACGCAGAATGCCGGGAGCGCAAGGCTTCCGCCTTGCCAAGTATAAAAAATACAATAGATGCAAGGCGGAAGCCTTGCGCTCCCGGCATTGGCGACCCCCAACACTAA
>WRJS01000067.1 GCA_009778475.1 Kiritimatiellota bacterium
GACAACCACGGGCTCGCCACGCTCAACTACTCCTGCTCCTCGCCCGACCCCGGCGAAACCAACATCCACGCCGACGACCCCCTCTTCGCCGACCCCGCCCGTGGCGACTACCGCCTCACGCCCAACTCCCCCTGCGTTGACACGGGCCTCGACGACTACGCGACATGGGCGTTCGACCTCGACGGCAACCCCCGCAAACTCGACGGCGGTCACAGCCTGACCGTGGACATGGGCTGCTACGAGTTCGCCATCCTCCCCACACCCCCCGGTCCGACCTCCCTCGCCGTCACGGGCATCACCCTCGGCGCGGCAATCGGCGGCAGCATCCCCGTCACCCTCGCCTTCACCTACGAAGGCACGCTCGGCAGCACCCCCGTCAAGGCGCGCGTCTGGCACGACTTGGGCGACGCAGGCATCCCCACAACCCCCGACGACTTCGGCGACGACGGCGAGGGCCACGCCTGGCTCCTCCTCCTCATCCCCGCCACCGAACCCAAGGCCTTTTTCAGGATCGAGGCGGGCCCATAATGGGCACAATGGCTTTCACAATAGGCACAATGATCGTGTCCATTGTGCATTCTATTGTGTCTATTGTGGTTAACGAAAACGGAGGTTTATTTTTGACAGGATTACTTATTACCTATCACCTCTCCCGCTGCGCCTCTGCGCGAGATAATAAAAAAGGACTCTGAACCATGAGCGACGCACGGGCATTGGTCATCTTCTCGGGCGGGCAGGACAGCACAACCTGCCTGGCGTGGGCGTTGCGCGAGTACGGCAAGGGGAACGTGGACTGCATCACGTTCCGCTACGGTCAGCGCCACGCGCAGGAGATCGAGGCCGCGCAAAAAATCGCGGCGGATTTCGGCATCGCCAACCATCGCGTGGTCAGTCTCGACGGGTACGGGCAGGTGACCGACAGCGCACTCCTCAACCCCGGCCTCTTGATTGCGACCGCCGAGGGCGCGGCGTGTCCCAACACCGTCGTGGACGGGCGCAATATGCTGTTCCTGCTGATGGCGGCAATCGCCGCGAAACGCGACGGCACCCGCGACCTCGTGACGGGCGTGTGCGAGGCCGACTCCAGCGGCTACCCCGACTGCCGCGATGCGTTCGTCACGTCCTGCAACGCCACGCTCAACCTCGCCATGGACTACACCTTCCGCATCCGCACCCCCCTGATGGCGTTGACCAAGGCGCAGGTGTGGGCGCTGGCGGACGAACTCGGCATCCTCGATTACGTCGCGGAGCATACCCTCACCTGCTACAACGGCGTCATCGGCCGCGGCTGCGGCGACTGCCCGGCGTGCGCCCTGCGCCAGCGCGGTTACGACGCCTACAAAGGAGGCCTCCCATGACGGGCGACAACCGGCCGCTGACCCCTTACACGACCACTCTGCTGGATGCGGCGCGTCGGCGCGGCATCCGCGTGCGCATCATCAACCCCGACCCCGACCTGCCCGTTTTCGACCTCTCGCGCGGCGGCCGGACGGTGCGCTGCTTCAACGCGCTCACCGACCTCGTGGGCGCGGCCACGTACCACCTCGTGAACAACAAACGCGCGTGCCACCACTGGCTGGCGGCGCGGCGCATCCCCGTCCCCGCCCAGATCGCGTATGACGACGCTTGCCCCGCGCGGGCGGCCGCGTTCCTCGCACAGTACGCGCCGATTGTCGTGAAGCCCTGTATGCAGTGGGGCGGGCGCGGCGTCTCCATGGGCGTGCGCACGGCGGGCGAACTTGCCGCGGCCGTGCGCTTCGCACGCCGTTACGAGCCAGACGTGATCTTGGAGGAGACCGTGCCGGGCGACGACCTGCGCGTCATCCTCGCGGGCGGCGAACTCGCCGCGGCCATCCGCCGCAACCCCGCCAGCGTGGTGGGCGACGGTCACCGCACCATCCGCCAGTTGATCGCCCGCCGGAACGCCCTGCGCCGCAAGGCCGACCCCAGCAACCTCATCCCGTGGGACGCGGAGACGCGCCGCAACCTCGCGGAACTCGGCCGCCGCCCGGACGACGTGCCGCACGACGGCGAATGCGTCCGCGTGCGCCTCACCAACAACTACCACACGGGCGGCCAGACCGATGTCGTCACGGATGCGGTGCCGCGCCGCGCACTCGCACTCGCGCAACGCATCGCCCGTGCGCTGGCGCTGCCCCTTGTCGGGGTTGACTTCCTCATCGACCCCGCCACGCGGCGCATGACCGTCATCGAGGTCAGCCCCGACATGGCCATCTCCCCGCCCGAGGGCGACACCGTCGCCGAACGCTTCCTGGACACGCTCTTCGGCGCGTGACCTTATTTCAGGAGCAGGATGGTTCCTTCGACCTTTGGCTTGAGGTAGAGGGTTTGGGTGGTCGCGTCGTGGAGGGCGACGTAGGCGGGAACGTTGGCGAGGGGGCATTCCTCGGGGCCGTCGTAGGCGCCGCCGTAGGTGAAGAGGACGCGGCCTTTGAGGCGCGGGCTGCCCGCGCGGCGGATGTCGAGCGTGAAGCCGTCCGGGGGGAGCGTGAGGTCGCCTGTGACGGCGAGGGTGTCGTTGGTCGGGTCGGAGACGTTCCAGCGGTAGCCCGCGCCGGGGTCGAGGGTGAGGTTGGGGAGGTCGGCCTCACCGGCGGCGATGGCCGCGCCGGGGGTCACGCGCACGAGGCCGGTGAAGGCGCAGAGGTCGCCGTCGAACGTCGCCGCCGCGCCGCCTTCGAGCGCGAGGCAGCCCGCGCCGGAGACGGCGTTGGGGAGCGCGGTGTCCGCGTCCCACGCGAGGGCGAACGTGCCGTCGGCCTGCATGGGGCTTTCGGGGTGGGGGCGGGCGCTGCCCGTGAACTCGAGGACGGATTCCTCGGCGACGTGCACGGTGCCGGAGCAGGTGATGCCGGAGGTGATGACGACGCGCCCCGTGCCGCGCTGGGAGATGCCGCCGAGGGTGCCGAGCGCGGTGGCGAAGTGCACGCCCTGCGTGATGGCGTCGGCGCGGTTGAAGGCGAGCGTGCCGGAGTTGTAGAGGGTGCTGGCGAGGTTGAGCGAGCCCTCGGTGCCGCCGTCGCCCAGCACGAGCGTGGTGCCGGGGTTGATGCGCGTGGCGCCGGGGTAGGTGCAGTCGGCGGCGATCACGGCGGTGCCGCCGTCGAAGAGGGTTGACGAGAGCACGACCTCGGCGCCGGCGGCGCCCGTGTTGAAGATGGGGCCGCGCACGACGGTGGTGCCGTTGGAGCCGTTGGCGACGTTGTTGTCGATGCCCTCGAAGTTGACGTTCCAGCCGTTCATGTTGATGGGGCCGATAGTGAGGGTCTTGTCGCGCGTGTAGTTGCCGATGCCGCGCGTGGCGCCGGTGGCGGTGATGAGGCCGGTGAAGGCGAGGTCGTTCGTGCCGCCGCAGCGGAAGCCGCCGCCCTCGATGGTGATGCTGTTGGTGATGACGATGCCGGGGACGGCGGCGCGGATCTGTGCGCCGCGCATGACCAGCGGGCCGGTGCCGAGGGCGTCGCTGTGGCCGAGGGCCACGACACCGCCGTCGATGGTCAGCGTCTGGGTCTCGGGCGTGTGCGTGACCATCGCCCCCGTGCCGAGGCGCACCTGTCCGCTGATGGCGCTGGGGGCGTTCAGGGCCAGCACGCCCCTGCCGGTCTTGGTGAAGCCGAAGCCTTGGCCGTTGTCGGTGACGGGCGCGTCGAAGCGCATCTGGGCGTTGGCGCTGACGTTCGCGCCTTCGCTCTGCGCGAGGGTGACGTTGCCGAGCAGGGTGGCGGTTTTCGCGAACGCGATGCTGTAGGCGTTGTCGGAGATGAGCGCGAGCGCGGTGTCCGCGCCGAGCGTCAGCGCGCCGAGGAGGAAGGTGTTGCCCGTGCGGGCGTTGCCTGCGTCGTAGCGGTCCACGTTGATGGTGACGGCGCCGGTGGCGGTGGCGTCGTTGGGCGTGTAGCCGTCGCCGGTGACGATGGTGCGGTTGCTGCCCGTGCCGTTGGCGCGGAGGTTGAGTTGGGCGCTGCTGATGGTGATGGGGCCGGTGCCGAGGTTGAGGTGCTGGTCGCTGCCGGGGGTGCTGCGCCCCACCAGCGTGCCGCCGTTGATCTCCAGACCGCCCGAGAACGTGGAGTCGCGGCCGTTCAGGCGCAGGGTGGAGGATTTGCCGTCCTTGACGATGCGCCCCGTGCCGGAGATGCTGACGTTGACGTCGTGCGTGCCGGCGCCGGGGAGGTTGAAGAAGAGGGTGCCGTTGTTGCGGACATACCCGAGGTTGGTGCCCCACGTTCCCGAGACGGTGCCGTCGCCGATTTGCAGCATCCCCTCCTCCACGGCGAGGCCGCCGCTGAACGGGTTGTCCGACGCGAGCAGCACGGTGCCGGGGCCGCGCTTGACGAGGGCGACCCTTCCGGCGTCGGCGCTGTCGGCGATGGCGGCGTTGACGCGGAGGGTGGCGGAGGGCTCGTTGTTGATGAGCGCGAGCGTGGAGAAGGGCGAGGAGAGCCTGCCCGTGCCGGGGGTGTCGCCGAGGGTGAAGTCCGCCGCGTCCGGCGCGAGCGTCACGCTGGCGGCGGCCAGCAGGGCGGCGGGGTCGAGCGCGAGGACGGTCGGGGCCTCGGCCGCGGTGACGGTGATGGTGCTGACCGTGTTGGTGAGGTCCGCGGCCGTGACCGGGCCGTCGGTGCCGCCGTCCACGATGCGCGCGTTGAGCGCGGGGTCGTCGGGCAGGGTGCCGCCGAAATGCGGGATGTCGTCGAGCGGGTCGAAGGCCATGCTGGCGGCGGCGATGAGGAAGCCGCCCGCGCCGTCGGGGACGGACGAGACCATGGCGTGCGCGGTCGTGCCGTCGGGTTGCGCCACCGTCACGTTGGGCAGGATGCCGTTGACGTTGGTGGAGGTCGTGGAGGCGATGCCCGGCGCGGCGAGGTGGAGCATGCCGCCGGCCGCGTTCGCGCCTGACTTGAACGTGAGGTCGCCGAGCGCGAGGACGGCGGCGCCGCTGAGGCGGCGGATGACGGCGGGGCGATAGACGGCCGTGCCGCCGACCTGCTCCAGGTGCGTGCCGCCGGAGAGTTCGATGGCGGTCACGCCGTTCAGCAGGAGCGGGGCGCTGTCGGAGAGTTTGGGGTTGTCCTCCGCGCTGTAGTCGAGGCGCAGCGTGCCGCCGTTCAGGTCGGCCATCCCGGGGAAGGTGTTCGCGCCGCCGAGGATGAGCAGGCCGTTGTTATACGCCTCGTTGACAAAGATGTGGCCCTCGCCGCCGACGGGGCCCATCAGGGCGACGGTGCCGTTGGCGGGGGCGTTCGGGACGCCGATGATTTCGATGTGCCGGTTGGGCAGCGTGGTGAGCGGCCCCGTCAGGGTGAGCGTGCTGGTGCGCGAGTAGTTGGCGATGGAGCGCGAATCGCTCATCGTCACCGGACCGCTGAACGTCAGGTCATGCTCGCCGTTGAAGCGGAAGCCGCCGCCCTCGATGAAGACGCTGTTGGTGACGGTGAGGCCCGGCACGGCGGCGCGGATCTGCGCGCCCCGCGAAGAGAGGGTGCCGCAGCCGAACGCCTCGCCGTGGCCGATGATGATGGTGCCGCCCGAGTTGGGCGTGGCGGCGAGCGTGGGGGAGATGTTGGCGGTCGATGTGCTGCTCGTGTAGAACGTGTCCGTGAAGGCCTGCGCATTGGGCAGGACGAGGACGCCGAGGTTGGCCTTGGTGATGCCCGCGCCGCTGGCGCTGGTGATCGGGCCGGAGACGGTCAGCGTCTCGCCTTCCCCGGCGTAGAGGCGGACGCGCGTCTGGAATGTGCTGGTGCTGATGATCGGCCCCGCGAATTCGGCGGACGCGCCGGCGAGGGGGCGCAGCGTCCTGTCCTGGCTGCCGTTGTTGATGGTCACGGTGTTCGTGAAGACGATGCCGTCCGCCAAGGCGAACTGCGTGTTGTCCGCGTTCAGCCTGACCGCGCCGCCGCCGAGCGCGTCCGGGTGCGTGATGGCGAGCGTGCCGCCGAGTATCTCGGTGGTGCCGGAGAACGTCGCGGCGTTGTCGGCGGTGACGTAGGCGGTCGAGTTCGCGAAGTCGCCGTTCAGGGTCAGTAGGCCCGTCCCGATGAGCGGGCCGTGCAGGGCCGTCGTGTTTACGAGGGATGAGTTGCTGCGCAGGGAGAAGGTGTATCCGGCGATGTCGATCGGGCCGGTGAGCGAGAGCGTGCAGCCCGAGGCCAGGTAGTTGCCGAGATCGCGGTTGGTGAGCGCGAGCACCATGGCGCCCGAGAACGTGAGGTCATTCGTGCCGCCGACGCGCATCGCCCCGCTCTCGAAGAAACCGTCGTTGGGGATCACCAGCCCCGGCACGGCGGCGACGATCTGCGCCCCCCGGAAACGGAGCGTGCCGCGCCCGAGGCTGCCGTTGGTGCCGACGACGACAAAGCCGCCGGAATTGTTCGAGGCGTTGAGCAGGTCGAGCGAAGAGTTGGCGCTGCCGTCCGTCGCGTTCGCATGACCAAGGTGGAATGCGCCCTCGAACAGGTTATCGCACGGGAGCGACAACGTGCCGTACCCCGTCTTGGTGAGCGTGGCGGAGGCGGCGCCGTGGATCGGCGCGTTGATGTCCCACCGACGCTGCTGGGAGCCTATCCGCCAGAGTTGCGTCGCGCCGAGCGTGAGGGAAACCGTGTCATCCAGCGTGAGGTTGCCGTCCGAGGAAACGCCGTCCGCGCCGAGGGCCAGCGCGGCCGGGCCGGTGAGCGTCCAGGTGTTGGTCGAGTCCGCCACCACGATGCCGCGCCACGCCGCGTCCGCACCGAAGGCCACGGCGCGGTCCTCGTCATCGAGTGCCCCGAACACGGCCTTGTCCGCCGCGCCGGGGACGCTGCCGCCCACCCAACTTGCGGCCTCGTTCAGCGGCACCTCATTGTCCGCCTTCTGGATATCCGCCGCCCAAGCCTGCCATACCATAGACACCGCGCACCCGAACACCACCAGACATACCATTTCTTGTTTCATCGCATAGGCTCCTTTCAAAAACGTAATGCCATTATTTAACCACACGTCCATAGGGGGAATCAAGCCCAAGAAAACATAGAGAGGCGGGATTTTTCGCGCAGAGACGTAAAGGAGCAGAGGTTTTTTATGACAGGATTACCTATCATCTCTCCCTCTGCGTCCCTGCGCCTCTGCGCGAGAAAAAAAAGGACGAATAATCTCACACAAAGGCACAAAGGTCACAACGTGTTTCGGACAGGATTTGAAACCGAATTTTAAAAATCAAAAACCCCCTTCGTGCCCTTTGTGCCTTTGTGTGAGAATAAAAAAAAAACGGGCGGTTATTTTTGACAGGATGAACAGGATTTTCCCTTCGGGCGCATTTATTCCCTTCGGGGCGTATATGGATTTCACCGTCTAAAATCCAAAATCTAAAATTCCTGTGCCCCTTGCGGTTTTCGCCTTGTGTTTTGTGCCTTCGTGCGGTAACGTATTCTACGGTTATTCAATTGAAGACCCTGCGGGGGCTGTGGTTTTATGTGAGGGGGAAGGAATGGGTATGCGTGGTAGGGGTTTTTTGCTCTGTGTGTTCGCGTTCTGCGCCGTTGCGGTTGCGGTGGACTACGACTTCGTTGGCGTGGAAGAGGCAGTCCCCAAGATGTCCCCCGCAGAATACACGGAGGCGTACCATGCGTACCGTGCGGCAGACCTTGCCTGTGACGTCTTCGGCGCGGCAGACCGCTCCCCCGGCGCACCGGGGTACGGCGCGAGCGGGAATATCCTTCCCTATACGGACACGAAAGGGTTGCGCGAGAACCGCGAATATTACAACCTCTCGGCGGGCTGGTTCGTGCGCGACCCCCTCCCGCCCGAGTCCGTCGAGGCGAAAATCATTGCCTACGAGGATGCCAAAGGCAGACGCAAACCTTTCCCCGACCGGCTGCCTTTCCTGCTCTTCACGCCGGACGAAAAACTGCTGGACGGCAAGCCCGCGCCGCTCGTGGTGTTCATGCCCGGGAACGGCGAGCTCGGCAACGACTTGAACCGGCAGTTCCGGCAGAGCCTCATCTTTGAAAGGGTCACGTCAAAGGCATTCCAGTCGAAGCATCCGTGCTACCTGCTGGTGCTCTCCGTGCCGACGGATTCCCCGGGGCTGTGGGAAGGCGCCACCGTCTATCGCCCGTCATCCATCGAGAACTTTCTCAACGACGCCATCCTCGGCGTGGCGCGGGCGCAGCAGTCCCCGCCCGTTGACACCAACCGTCTCTACGCCACAGGTCTCTCTTACGGCGGCGTCGCGGTGTACGGGCTTGGGTGTACTTTTCCCGGAAGATACGCCGCGCTCGTGCCTGTGGCGGCATGCCCGACGGGCGAGATTGCCGTGCACCCGACCCAGCCGGGGAACTGGTGGCTCTTCTATAATGAGGGCGATAAAGCCACGACGGAATGGATAGAGACGGTGAACGCCTTCAAACGGCGCGTGACCCTCCAGGGCGGCAAGTTCCGCGTCAGCACGTTCCCGGACAAGGGGCACAACGCATGGGACAAGACGTGGCGCGAGGAGGCTATGTGGGACTGGATGTTCTCCAAGACGATGGACGGCTCGCCCGTCCCGTAAGCGGCCCGTCTGCACTGCGCTCGCGAACGCTGCGGAGGTCTTGATTGTGCGGGGTCGGACGGTGGAGTAGGGGTCGGGAGCGCAAGGCATCCGCCTTGCAATTAGGAATCGCGTGCGCTACGCGAATTAGAAAATGAGGCATTAGGAATTACGGGGGGCAATCAGCAAGAGGCCGTTTCGCGGATGATTTTTTGGCAGGATGAACAGGATGATTTTTTAACCACAGATTACACGGATTACGCAGATGTTTTTAACCTGTGAAATCTGCGTCCCTGCGCCTTTGCGCGAGGCAAGAAACGGGCGATTTTTAGACAGGACGGGCAGGCATTGAAGCGGCACTTATTACCTATGCACTATGGACACTATGCATACGCCCCAAAAGGGGGGGGGGATTTTCTGCTGTTTTCCTCTTTGGGGCGCATGTGGTGCCTATTGTGGTTAAACATACCCTTTTACTTCAGCATATCCACCAGATGAGTCAGCACTTTCCGCGTGCGCACCTGCTGGCGCAAATCAGCCATGCGCCCGTTCTTCTCGATACGCGCGCGCAACTTGATGGGCGACTCCCGATATCCGGGGGCGGCCTCCTCGATCCACTTGCCCACGTCCTCGTCCGTCGCCTCGATCTTCTCCGCGTCGGCAACGGCGGCCAGCACATAGCGCGTGCGCAGCTGGCGCTTGGCCATCGCGGTCGCGCTCTCGACGATCTCCGCGCGGCGCCGCTCCATGTCCTCCTTGGTCATGCCGCGGCGGCCGGCTTCCTCCGCCATGCGGTGGAGCGTCTCGTTGATTTCCTCCTCCAGCTGCATCTGCGGAAGGTCGAATTCGCGCTTGCCCAGCAGGTGCGCGATGATCTCCGACTCGAAATTGCGTGTGGCCTCCAGCGCGGCGCGCCCGGTCAGGTTATCGCGCGTGAGCGCACGGAAGGCCTCCATGTCCGCAGTCTTCACCTGCTGCACCAGCTCGGCATCCGTCGGCAACATGCGGCGGCGCACTTCCTTCACGGCCAGCACATATTCGGCAGGCTGGCCCTTCAGCGCATCCGGCAGGTAGTCACCCTCGAACGTGAACGCGACGGTCTTGGTCTCGCCCGCCTTCATGCCGACCAGCCCGGCGACCAGCGACGGGAAGAAACGCTCGTCGTTCACCTGCGTCCAGTGCGCAGCCCCCGCGGCAATCGCGATGGCCTCCGAGACAACCTCCTGAATCGGCTGGTCGTTGACCTTGCCCTCGAAATCGATGCAGGCCAAGTCATCACGCGCGACCGCATAATCCGCGTCCGCCGCATCGAAGTGCGCGAACGCTTCGCGGATGCGCTCGATCTGCGCGTTCACCACATCCTCCGGCACTTCCGGCGCGACAAACTTCACGGGGAAAGCCTTGTAGTCCGGCACGGCAATCGTCGGCTCGACATCCACCACGAACGTGACCGTCACCCCCGTCTCAGGCGACACTTTCATGTCCCTGATGTCCACGAGGTTGACCACCTTCAGTTCCGCCTGCTTGACGGCCTTCGCATAGAGCGAATGCATGAGGCGCGAATTCACCTCCTCGCGAATCTCGTTGCTGAACGTGCGTTTAATCACTTCCAGCGGCACCTTGCCTGCACGGAATCCGGGGACGCGGCCTTTCTGCACAAAATACCGCACGACCGCATCATAGTCCGGGCGGATCTCCTCCGCCTCCGCCTTCACGGTCATCGTCACCCGGCACGGCTCCATCTCCTGCACATCAACCTTCATCCTAACATCCTTTCAAAAAATAAAGCAATTAGCATATCACAAACGCAGACTGTTTTCACGGATAAAAATCCGCGCGTCACGAATCCTTGATGGCAATCAGGAACTCCATGTTGCTCCGCGTATTCTTCAGCCGCTTGATCACCATCTCCATGCATTCCACGGGCTGGACGCCGTTGAGCGCGCGCCGCAGAATCCACGTCCTGTTCAGCTCGTCCGGATGCAGCAGCAGTTCCTCCTTGCGTGTGCCGGACTTCTCGATGTTGATGGACGGGAACACGCGCTTGTCCACCAACGCGCGGTCCAGGCACAGCTCCATGTTGCCCGTGCCCTTGAACTCCTCGAAAATCACCTCGTCCATGCGGCTCCCCGTGTCCACCAGCGCGGTCGCCACAATCGTCAGGCTGCCGCCCTTCTCGATGTTTCGGGCCGCGCCGAAAAAGCGCTTCGGCTTGTGCAGGGCGTTCGCGTCCACACCGCCCGAGAGCGTCTTGCCGCTGTTGGGCTGGACCGTGTTGTAGGCGCGCGCCAAGCGCGTGATGCTGTCGAGCAGGATCACCACGTCGCGGCCGCTCTCCACCTGCCGCTTCGCCGCCTCGATCACCATCTCCGCCACCTGGACGTGACGCTCCGGCGCCTCGTCGAACGTCGAGCTCAGCACCTGCGCCTTCGTGTTGCGCTGCATATCCGTGACCTCCTCCGGGCGCTCGTCAATCAGCAGGATGAACAGCAACGCCTCCGGGTGGTTCGCGGAAATCGAATTCGAGATTTTCTGCAACAGCACCGTCTTGCCCGTGCGCGGCGGCGCGACGATCAGCCCGCGCTGGCCGAACCCAATCGGCGTGAACAGATCCATCACGCGCATCGACACCTCATCCGCCTTCGTCTCCAGCACGATTCGGCGGTCCGGGAACAGCGGCGTGAGGTTCTCGAAATACACCGTCCGCCGCGCCTCCACGGGGGGCCTGCCGTTCATGGCGTCCACGCGCCCGAGCGCGAAGAAACGCTCCTTCTCCTTCGGGTCACGCACAGGGCCCTCGATCATGTCCCCCGTGCGCAGACCGAAACGGCGCACCTGCGACGGCGACACATACACATCCTCCGGGCATTGCAGGTAACTGTTCTTCGGTGAGCGCAGGAAGCCGAACCCGTCCGGCAAAATCTCCAGCACGCCACTTGTGATGACCACGCCCCCGCGCCGCAGGTAGCTGCGGATGACCTCGAAGATCACATCGTGCTTGCGCATCGACATCAGGTCCTCCTCATTCGAGTGAGGAATCAGCGTGTGCAGCTCAGAGACCTCCATCTTCTGGAGGCTCGTCAGGTGCAGGTCTGGCAGGATCTCCTGCGGCGCCATCGGCGCGGCCTCATCGGGCTGCGGCACAGCCACCGGCGCGGCCTGCTGCGCCGCATCCGCTGCCGTCACATCGGGCTGTGGCTCCGTCGCATTCACCGGCGCGGTCGGCGGCAACGGCAACGGCGGCGGCGGCGGCGGCGGCAGCGGCGGCGGCAACGGCGGCATATCGTCATAGTCCCCCATGCCATGCGGCAGCTTGGGCTGCTTGGCTCCCCGCCCCTGCGGGCCACGGCCGCCCTTCGGCGGGCGCCCCTTGCCGCCGCCCTTGACCATGCCCCGCCCGCCCGGCGGCGGAACGTTCGCACCTGCGGCCGGGCCATGCACATTGCCCGCGTGCCGCCCGCCGCGATGCCCGGATGGCTTCGCCACCTGGCGGTTCACCGCCGGACGCGCCGTGAAACTCGCCCACTTTGCCGGCGGCGCCTCCATGTCCGGCTTCTGTCCATCCATCTCAGGTCCCTCATGCTCTGTCTTCATGCTCGGATTTCTCCATAAAGGAGGCGGTAAATACGCTTCGCCTCTTCCGCCAGCCACTCCGTGCCGGCATTGTTGTGAACCGTCAAGTGCGCCCGCGCGGCCTTTTCCGCAATCGGCAACTGCGCCTCCAGACGCTGGCGGGCTTGTTCTGCGGAAAGCCCCCTAAACCGCATCAACCGATCGATCTGAGCCTGCGTATCACTTGACACGCAGATGATCCTGTCCCAGTCGCGCTCCCACCCGACCTCGAACAACAGCGGTATCACTGCCGCCCGCCTCGTTGCCCCCGGGTGCTCGCGCCATCCGTCAATGACCTGCCGCACCATCGGGTGCAACAGGGCATTCAAATCCTCACGCGCCTTGGTGTCCGCGAAAACAACCCCTGCCAGCGCCACGCGGTCAACGCCCCCGTCGGGCGCGATGACCGCCTCCCCGAAACGCCGCCGTATCGGGCCGACCGCCGCGCCGCCCGGCGCCTCCAAGGCATGGGTCACGTCGTCCGCATCCAAGACCTCAACGCCCAGCCGTTGAAGACACGCGGCAAAAAGACTCTTGCCGCAAGCTATACCACCTGTTATTGCGACGGACAACCCCATGAACCCGAACCAAAGGAGATAATATGCCCAAGACAACACCCGGACACAGCACCAATACGTATTGCGCACGAATATGCGACACGTTCTGTAACGGCTTGCGGAAACGCTCGCCTTCCATGCGAAACGACCTGCGCCTCCGCAAACACCCAAACGCATCGCGCCGCATACCACGACCTTCGTGACACCGCGCCACAGGCAAACCGACCTGCGCACGCCTCATACGGCGCATATAAAAGGTTTAGGAGCAGGCATCCCCGCCCCTAAACGTTTTACGTTGATAAAAAATTACTGCTCTTCCCCGATGACCACGCCCGTCGGATTAGTTCCAGACGAGGAAATCAGCGGCGACTCATCACCCGCGAAGCGCACCTTACGGCCTTCCGAATCAACCAAGTGCGCCGTCACGAAAATCAGCAGGTTGCGCTTGGTCGTCTGCTCCGCGCGGCTGCGGAAGAGCCGACCCACGAACGGAATGTCGCCCAGAAGCGGGATCTTGTCCTCAATCGTCGTGCGCGCCTCCGTAATCAGGCCGCCCATGACGACCGTCGCGCCGTTGTAAATCGACAGCTGCGTCTCCACCGAGCGCACGTTGAAGAACGGCTGCTCCATCGGCAATTCGACGTATTCCGTCACCGCGTCCGACATGCCCGGGACCAGCGACGGCTGGTAGGTGGTCTTCGGCAGGCGCGTCCCGTAGTTCTTCCACACAGGCTCGGAGACGACCTGCGGCTTCATGGTCAGGTTGATCATCTGGCCCTCGGAGGAGACCTCCGGGATCACCTGCAAAATCACGCCCACCTCACGCATGGTGAAGTTCTGCGGCTCGACGATCGCCACGGGGTCGCCCGTCCCGCCGCCGCCGTATAGGCCGCCGCCGCCGCCGTTGTTCCCTTGCTGCGAAATCTGCACGCGGAACTCGCTCGGGTAGATGTATTCCGTGACGACCTTGATGATGGCCTCCTGGCCGGGGTTCGTCGTCACCTTCGGCGCGGACAGCAGATCCGTGCCCGACTGCTGTTGCAGCAGATGCAGGATCATTGAGACGTCCGCCCCGCCGATGAACGCGTTCAGGCGCATGAACTGGTCCGGAATGTTTATGTCTTTGCCGCCAATCGGGTTGTCCATGGTGCTCAGGTAACGCATACGCGTGCCATAGAGCGTCCCGTCCATCGGGCTCATGCCCATATTGTGCTTGGGCGCGGCCACAGCCCCGTAACCGGAGGCGGTCGCTGACTTCAAGTTGCCATCGGCGTCATACGCCCACCCCTTGACCGCACCGCGGCCCGGCTTCGTGTACGGCCCATAGCCCAGCAACGGGATCAGGTTTTCCGGATCCGTGTTCGCCCACATCGGATACCCGGATGAATCATACAGCTGTTGCTGCATGGTGCTGACGTTCTTCAGCCCCAGCAGGTTCTTCGCGACGCCCCCCACGCTCCAGCTGAAGTCGCCGTTAATCAGCCACTCGAAACCGAGGGATGTCAGTTCCTCCTGCGAAACCTCCACGAAGCGCGTCTCAATCTCCACGAGGCGCGGCGTCACGTTCAGGTCCTCCAGAATCTGCTCGAACACAGCCAGCTCGCCCGCCGTGTTCTGGACGCGCAGCTTGCCGATCGCGGACAAATAGGAGATCGACGAACCCGTCGGCCATTTCACGCCCATCTGGCGGAAGAAGTCCTTCAGGTCATCCTCCTGCCGGTTCTCGCCAAGGGGGGCGGTCGTGAAGAGGCCCGTGTCGCCGCGCGACGGCAACTGGCTCGACGCATTGTTGATGCGGTCGATGATGGTCGGCAGCACATTATAGGAACGCGGCACCAGCTCGTCGTCCGGATCGTCAAACGGGACGATCATGACAATGTTCCCGGTGATGCGGATCTTCATGTTGGTCACGTCGCACACCAGCTTGAGCGCGTCATACAGGTTGATGAAACGCGCGCTCATCGCGGGGATCACCGGCACGCCCGGCGCCGTGCCGGCCGACGGCGTGAAGATGTCGTCCGGTGCCGCCGCCGCCGCGCTTGCCGCCGGGGGGAGCTTCAGGATCAGGTTCACGCCGCGCTGGTCAACCGGAATCTCAGGCGAATCGTAGTCACGGCTGGCCTGCTTGAAGAAATCAATCGCGTCAATAATCGTCGCGGGCGGGCGGAACGAGACTTCGGGGATAATAATTTCGCGAAGCTTCTTGCTGATGCTGTCTGGCACGACAGTCCTGCCGCCGTCCTTTTTATCGCCAGGCATCGGGCCACCCCGCATCACCTGCGCGCTTTCAATCGCGTAGCGTCCCTTGGCTGTCCATGTGTCGGTCACCTCCTGGAGCATCTTCTCGCGCGTCGCGCCGAACTCCGCCGTGGACACCATGTTCATCTTTTTCGCGATGTTATCGAGCAGGGTGATCGCCTCGATGGTGTCCGGGTACTTGCGCAGGACAAGCTCGCACTCCTCGCGCGCCTTGGTGAACTCGGCTGTCATGAAATAGTGGCGCGAACGGCGCAAACGCGTGCGGATCTCGTCCTGGCGGTCCTTGTAGTCCTTCTCGTTCAGGCGGGACAAGATGGTCTCGTTGTCCCTGACAACCGTCTTCCCGAGGTTTATACGGATGGCTTCCCGGATGGCATCCAGCTGGCGGGGCGCTCTCGGATGCCCCCACTGCACGGCCTCGAAGGACATGCTCTGCGCGGCCTCTAAATCCTTCTTCTTCTGGAGGGCGAGCGCCTCGCGGTAGTAGGCCTCGGCCGTGTTCGACTCGGCCTCTTTGCGCGCGGCATCGTTCGCGGGGCGGATGGTGATGAAGTCCAAGGCCACCTTATACTGGTCGCGGGCGCCCATGTTGTCGCCGGCGAGCAACAGTGCGTTCCCGTTCTCTAGCGCCTGACGGCCGTGGTCGTCCATAGACCTGCGGCGCAGCTCTTCGAGCAAGCTCAGCTCGGCGATCAGCGCGGCATCCTCGTCCGTCACCGCCGCATCCGCGAAATCGTTCGCGGCGGGGGCAGCATCTTCGTTCGCCACAGCCTCCGCAGCCGCCGCGCCCTCCACGGCCGGTTGCTCGGCAGGGGCTGCTGGCTCGGCCGCAGGCGCCTGATTCGCGCCTCCCACATCTTGCAGTAACGCTTCCAACGCATCCTGCGCACACACATGTAACGATGTGCCAAACACAACGACCGCACATCCGACCAACAACCGCTTAACTCTGTTCATCATTTTGAGCCACTCCTCGTTAATGCACACTCCAGCCATTTAAAAAAAGACAGTTTACCTCATCGGGACAGACAAATCAAGACTCTTTCTTCAATTCTTTTTTGAACGTCTTGACCTCCATCGTGACCGACTCTTTCGCGCCGGTCCCCGCGTCCTCCACCACGACAACGCCGTCCTTCTCATTCACCGAGACCACACGGTACGTTTCATCGCGCAGCTTGAATTCCTGCTTCTCCAACAGCGTCAACTCGCTGTTGTCCACGAGGAACACCAAGATGGCTTCAACATCTGTGTTTTTCTCTTTCTCTCCAACCCGTACTTCGATTTTCTTGCCGTCCGAGTCGCGCGTGAGCACGACCGTTGAAACATCCACGCGCACCGGGCCGGCCGGGCCGTCGCGCTCCTCAAACTTGATGTTAAGCGCGCCCGCGGTGAAACCCGTCTTCTCGTTCCCATCCGCGATGGGCTGATTCTCCCTGATGAAGAAGGAGCGCGGGCGCGGCACGGGACCACTCCAGCTGAACGTCATCATATTCCCGTCCGGCATCTTGTTGACGGTCGTGAAGACCAACGGCAGCTTCTTGCCCTGAAACTCCTTCAGCTGCAGCTTCGTGGAATACGGGGGGTGCGACTTCGGGTCCTTCGGATCCGTGCCGGCATGGTACTCCTCGCGCAGGCTGAATCCATCGTTATCCGCATCCGCGAACTCGACCGACTCGTCATTGATGGGAAGCCCCAAATCGCGCTTAACCCTGTCCGGCACCTCGCCGACGGTACAATGGTCGGCAGCGATCTGCACGCCCTCCTGCTTCCCGCCGCAGAACGGGCAGGTCTTGGCTTGGTCAGGGATCGGCCTCTGGCAGGCCATGCAGGTCACGCGAAGCTCCGGGGTCAGGAAATTGGCTTTCGTCCTGTCAATCGAGGAGATTGCGAAGGGCGACCCCAAATCCTTGGAGGCCGCCTCGAACGCGCCCATGGCAATCGCCGCCACCGGGGCAGAAGTCGGCTTCAGGTTGTTGATCAACTGCACGAACTTCGACTCGTCCTTCTCGCGGTCCAGACCGGCCGTGATCAGATAGGCCAGCGACACCAGCAGGATAACCAGCGCCAGCACGACAAGGATTTTATCGTAATGCCGCAGGACAGGCAAATCAGACAGTTTTTTCTTTACGGCCACGGCTCACTCTCCCTTAAACGAATAAACATCCAGACTCAAACGGACACTGACAGGCGGCTCACTCTCCGGGCTCGTCACAATCTGCCCGCCCTTAACCTCCGCCTCCTCCGCGGGCTTGACGGCAACGCCCCTCGACGGCGGCTGCTTGCCCTTCACGACCGAGTCGCCTGTCTTTTTCAAATCCATCTCCACGATCACGATAAACAGCTCTTCCAGCGAGGCCAGCCGGTTCAGCACGTCGGCAAGCGTCTCCGGGTGCGCCTGAAACACCACGCCGAAACGCTGACGGTCAAACAGGGCCTCCAGGTCGGGATTCGTCGCGGAGGATTTCACCGCCGCGACGCTGGCCACGGGGGCGACCACGGTGCCACGGGAGGGGCGCGACGTGCGTTGGACGGGTTGCGCCGCCCCCGCCTCGCCGTCCTCAAACACCTCGCGCGTGACGCTGTCGAGCTTGATGACCTTCGCCTCCAGCAACTGGGTGACAATCTGCTGGGTGATGTCCATCTGCTGGCTGAGGCGGCTCATGACGGCCTCATCGCCCGGCGGCATCTCATTGCCCTTGTACTTGTCAAACCCGAACCAGAAGTCCGCAACAACGCGCGTGCTGTCCTCATTAAGCGCCCGTATCATCTCGCGCACGTCCGTGTTCAGCCGCGCCTTGAACTGCGACGGGGAAACCTTCGCGACCGGCAGCTTACTCTTCGCCAGCGCGTTCGTGGCGGACTCCAGCCATGTCTCAAGCGTCTTCTGGTCTTCCCGTATCTGCGCGATGTTCGCGTCGTCAGGGAAAATCTGCGCCTGATACATCTTCGCCAGCGACTGATACGCCGTGTCGCGCTTCATCTTGGTGTCCTGGCTCTTGGTCAGCGCCATGACGAACACCACGCCGATGCCCACGCACGCAAGCCCCAACAGCACACCCCCGCCAATCATCATGCCTTGTTGCCGGTTCATTCGTTTGCCGCCCCCTTCGCTTCTTCGGCGGCAGACCACCGCACTTCAATCGTAAACTCCGTCAAGGACTCGTCCGGCTCCTTGACGCCCGTAATCTTGATGTCCGGGTCATCGCCGAACACCGGCCGCTCTTTCAGGCGGTCGCGCAGCAACTCCACAGCCGTCACCGTGTTCCCGCCAGCCTTGGCCTTCTCCTCGATGACCTTCAGCTTGTCTTTCCATCCGCGGCCGACCAGCTTGACCCCCTCCACGCTCTCGTCGATCTTAATCGGCGACAGCTCCATCAGCCACATCCCGTCGTAAACGCTTTTGTGCACCGCCTCCACGCGCCGCTGCCACGCCGACCGCTCGGCAATCAGCCCCTGCACCGCCTCCGCCGTCTGCAAGACGCCGCCCTTGGCCTTGGCCGCGGCGTCCAGCTTCTGCTGCATCCCCTGCATCTGGCTCAGCTTCGCGTCCGCCGTCTCGAACTGCTTCGTGTAAAGGTCCGTCATGCGGTACTGGTAGAGCGTCCAGATGCCCAAGCTCAGCAACACGCCCGCGGCCGCCAGCCCGAAGAACGGGATGCGCTTCTTCAGCGTCTTGCTCTTGATGATCTCCGGCGGCATCAGGTTGATCTCGACCGGGCACGCCAGCGAGCGGCGCAGCGCCAGCCCCACCACCTCCGACAGCATGAACGCGTCGATGCCCACCTGCTCGCGGTTCATGCGGCTGCCCACCGGGACGTTGACGAACGGGTTCAGGTACTCGACCTCGACCCCGAGCTTCTCCTTAAAGAACAAGTCCAGGTGCGGCAGGAGCGACGTCCCGCCCGTCAGGATCAGCCGCGACGGCGCAGAGCCGCCCTGCTGGCTGCGGTAGAAATTCACCGAGCGGTTGATCTCCGCATGGATGCGCGTCATCACATTGCGGATAACGCGCGAGATGTTCTCCGCCTCCGCGTCCTCGCTCTGATGCACGCCCCCCAGCGAGACAAAGCCGCGCTTGCACTTCAGCGCCTCGGCCTCCTCCACGGTAATCTGCAGGCTCTTGGCCAGCTCCTGCGTGATGGCATTGCCGGCCATGTTGGAGATGCAGCGGCTGTACGTGACGCCGACGCGATCCTCCTCCATGAAAATCAGGTTCGTCGAGCGCGCGCCGATGTCCAGCACCAGCGTGCAGCCGCTCAGGTCGGCGTGGTTAAACCGCAGGGCGTTGTAAATCGCCATCGGCGCCACGTCCACGACCTCCGGCTCGAAACCGGCCGACGACACGCTGCCCGTGACCTCGCGCACGCTCTCCGTCTTCGCCGCGACAATCATCACGCTCTGCTCGCCCGACGAGTCATCGCCGATGAACTGGTGATCCCAGACGATCTCGTTGAGCGGGAACGGCACGTTCTGCTCCACCTCGTACTGCACCATCTGCATCAGCTTGTCGCGCGCGACCGCCGGCAGCTTCACGAAACGCGGGAACACCACCTGCCCCGAGAGCGCCACCATCATCGGCGACGGCCGGATGCCGCGCGAGCGCATCAGCGTGCGCACCGCATCCGCCAGCCCGGCGGCGTTGCTCGCGCCGCCCTCAGACGCAAAGCCTGTATTCATTAACCCGTAGTTCACCATCTCGGGAGCCTTGCCGCCCCGTATGGCAAACTCAGCTAACGCTATCTTGCTCGCGCCGACGTTCAGCGCAAGGATTCGGTTCGACGAAAACACTATTGCACCACCTCGTAATCGTCCGCATTAACCAGCGCGAACGGAGTCTTTGAACGGTCAACCAAGCCCTGGCGCCGCTTGACCTTCGCATTGTCCAGCACCTGCGAGTCCTTCCACCACTCGGGTGACGGGAAGGGAATCATCGCCTTCGACTCGCTTGCCAAAACCGTGCCGTCCTTGCCCACAATCTCCAGCGCGAGCGCCACCGGCTCGCCGTAACGCTCCACCAGACTCGGCGGCAGCGCCACGCAGCTCATGTGCTCACCCTTCGGTATATCGATGTAACGGACCGTCTGCGTGTAGTAGCTCAGGACATCCTCCTTGCCCTCGTCGTCCTTGCCCTTGGTCATGACGTGATAGGTGAACGCGAGCTCATCCATCCACTTCGCGCCCGTCGCATAGCGGACCTCAAACAACGCCCACAGGCGCGGACGCGTGTTGACCTTCGACTGCCCCCCCGACGCATTCACATTGAACTCCGGCGTGCGCACCAGCGCCGTCTTGCTCGGCTCCGGGAAACGCTTGATCTCGACCCGGTCGCCCGCGCCGCCCGCACCCGCCGCGCCGCCGGCCGCGGCCCCGCCCGCAACAGGCTTCGGCCCTGTCGGGGTCAGCCGCCCAGTCTGTGCCCACGCCGAACCCGTCACCGCCGTCAGCACCGACAACGCCACGCCCAAAACCGCGCATTCAAAACCAACCGAAAGACGCTTCATTTCTCGTACTCCGTTTTCAGTGAAACCCACACCTTTAAAGGTCACTCTGTTCCCATTTAATGCCCATAGTTTAACCCGACGCTTTGGCGAAATCAACCTTTTTTTTCAAAAATATTCAGCCCCAGGCCGCAGGGCTGAATTTGCATGCCTCCGCCGAACGGCTCAGCGCGAAAATCCAGACGAACGCCGCGAGCAGAACCGCAGGTTAAAACCCTATAGCGGAACCGAGACGACCAGACACCTAGGTGCGTCGCTTCCTTGCGGCGGACACATTACCTTCTGCACCGACTTCTGGCATCCGCACGGAATCATCTTCAAGAACTGCCGGCACCTCCAGTGCAAAGCCCATGCCTTCACCATAGAGAGCTGCAACAACCGCATACGTTGCTATGGCCGCCTCAGAAGGAAAACGCACTGCTACGCAAAAAACTCGCCAACCTTGCCGCCAGCATACTTTTTTGCCTGCTCGTAAAATGCGCCAATACCTAGCGAGCAATCCTCATTATTTTTTTCATAGGCTCTCCTCGCCTCAGTTTGTTGCGCTCAACGCCTTTACTGCGTATCCTGTCCATCTGTTCCAAGGGTGCGGCGGGAGCGCAGGGCCGGGAGCGCAGGGCTTCCGCCCTGCATAATAAGCTAAGCGTTGCAAGGCGGAAGCCTTGCGCTCCCGGCATGGCGGCGGCGCAGTCACCGCCGCCTCCTGCGGGCGAGGAGGAGGGCGGCGAGGGCGGCGGGGATGACGAGGGCGTAGGGCCAGAGGCGGCGCATCCGTGATTTCTCGCTCTTAATTCCTGACTCCTCATCCCTCACTCCTGTTTTCCCCTTGGGCCTGTTCGGCACGTCGAGATCGGGCATGGTCAGGCCGTATTTCGCCAAATCCACGTTGCACACGGGGTTGCCGCCGTCGTCGAACCACACCACGAGGGTCAGGAGTTCGGGG
>WRJS01000068.1 GCA_009778475.1 Kiritimatiellota bacterium
GGCAACCGCCCGCGCCGACCGCGACCGCGACCTCCGTCAGGTTGGGGGCGGTCGAGACGAGTCGCAGTGCGCCGGGCGTTTGCGGCGGGGCCTTGGCGCGTCCGCAGCCTGCGAGCCAGACGGCGGTGCAGATGGCGAGCAAGCCGAACACCACGTTCCCCTTGGGGCGGAGCGCCCTTGCAATCATGTCGTGAAAAAATCTCATGCACGCATCCTGTTACCAAACGCCTCGAAACGGGATGAAGCCTCTCGCGACGCCATTATAAAAAATGCCCGTTTTTATTACACAGAGTTTCACGGAGGAGGCACAGAGGCACACAGAGTTTTTTTGAGAATTTCTCTGTGAACCTCTGTGTCGCCTCTGTGGTTCTCTGTGTAACATTGATCCATCCGTTTAATTTAACCACAGATTACGCAGATTACACAGATTAAAAATACGTTGCAGTGCATATAAAAATAATCTGCGCAATCTGTGTCATCTGTGGTTAAAAAAACTGTATGCGCCCGAAGGGAAATCCTGTAAAATCCTGTTAATCCTGTCAAAAAAAATCCTCCTGTCAATCCTGTCAAAACTACTTTCTCGATTCTTCCTGCAAACGGTATTTGAGGCCCATGCCCTCCAGCGAGCGGCCGGCGTCGATGTAGATGTCCGCGAGGCCGTAAGCGATCTCGTCGTTCTTCCGCCCGGAGAGTTCGTAGGCGCGTTCCGCGAGTCTCACGGCCTGGTCGAAATCCTTGTCGGGGCGGCCGCTCGCAGTCAGGGCTTTCGCGGAGAGGAGGAGCGCCTTGGCGTTCTCGGGCTCGCGTTTCAGGACTTCCCGGTACTGGCGGTCGGCCTCCGCGTATTCGCCCATGGCCAGCGCGGCCATGCCCAGGTCAAGGCGGTAGGCGGTCTGCTCCGGGGCCGCGCCGACGGCCCGCGCGAAATGGCGGTAGGCGTTCTCCATGTCGCCCGTGACGCGTAGGCAGTAGCCCATGCTGTGGTGCGTGTGCGCGGTCGCGCCCGAGAAGGAGACGATGTTCTCGAAACACGCCAGCGCGGCCTTGAAGTTGCCGATGGCGATATGCCGCCGCGCCTCGAGGTCAATCCGGTCGGCCATCTGCAGCAGGAGCGCGTCGTGCGTCGTGAAGGCGGCGGCGTCTCGCGCAGCGGCGAGGGTCTCGCCCTGATCCCCGGCGACGGTCGCGGCGAGCATCCGCAGCGCATGGGTGCGCGCGTGGCGGGCCTTGACGACGTGCAACATCACGTCGTCATACGCATCCCTGTCCCCCCCCCCCCCGCGCGTCAGCCACGCGGCCCTCGGCTGGTACGCGCCCGCCAGCGCGGTGGCCAGCACGTTCTTGCCCGCAATCACGCGCTCGGGCGCGCGCCACGCCGCCGCCCACGCGCCTTCGGTCCCGGCGCCCTCCAGCCACGCGCCCAGCGACTGCGCGTCGCACACCATGGACGCGAGCATCTCTGAAAAGCCCATGTTCCCCGCATGCACCCAGTCGAGAAAAATGGCATCGTTGTCGAACAAGTCTATGACGTTCCCAAGTGCTTCCGTGATTTCTCTTTTACCCCCGAGCAGCACCCAGTCGAGCGCACCCGTGCTCCACACTTGCACGCCCGTGAACACCGACATGAAGTCCTTGACAATCGCCGCGAAACGCGCTTCCGACAGCCCCCGGCCGTCAACCCGCAGCGCCACCACGCCGCTGTCCAACAGCGCATTGCGGTAGCGCCTCAGCCGGTCAATGCTGAACACGCGCGCGCTGCCCCGCACCCATACGGGTTCCGGCGCGACGAAGATGATGCTGTAGATGGCTTTCGCCCGAAGCGGCCCGTAGCCTTTGTGCTTGGTCTGCCACAGCACGTTCGTCGCGGACCGCGCGTCCATCGCCACGAACGGCTCGGTCAATCGCGGCGGCGCCTCGACCGTCACACACTCCACGCCGGCCCGCAGGAAGAGCGGCAGGTACACGCCGCACTCCGCGCCCACGAGCGCGACGCTTTCCGCGCGCGGACACGCCAGCAGCGGCGCGTAGCCCGTGGACATCCGCGTCGCGGCGAAGCGGTTCCCGAACAGCAGCGCCCGCCCGTCCAGTGCGCCGACGAACAGATAGTCCGCGTCCGTGTAGCGCGTCACCACGCGCCCGTGCGCCGTGAACACGGCATCCGGGGTGCCTTTCCCGAAACCGCTGTCGCGGTAGGCCAGCCGCCCGAACCGCCCGTCCGCCGACAGCGGGTTGCCCTGCTTGCCCGGCAGCAGCCCGAGCGCCAGCCCGACAATCAGCACGAACGGCAGCACCGCCGAAAACACCCACGCACCCGAAAGCCTGCCGCACTTGCGCAGCACCGCCGTCCCCGCAAGCAGCCCGAAAGCCACCGCCGCATTGCGCGTCAACGCCTCGGGCGGCAAATAGGCGCAGAGGCATGAGGCCGCCCCGTAGCCGAGCGCCACGCAACACCAGCCCGCAACCCGTTCCGCGCGCCCGCCGACCTGCCCGCCCTGCACCAGGCACGACGCCAGCACCGACGGCACCAGCACGCACGCCCCCGCCGTCTTCGCGATCATCCCCGCATACATCCCGAACGACCTGTACGCGCTCAACTGGAGATGATGCCACCCGCCCTGCAGCGTCCCTGACAGCGCGAGCAACGCCACCAGCCACGCGCCCAGCAGGAAAAACGCGCCCGCCGCGCACCCTGCGTTCCACCGCGCCTTGCGGTTGACCGCGCACACGACGAGCGCCCCGGCCGCGACACCCAGCGCGGCCGCGCCCCAGAACCCCAGCAGCGCATGGATCGTGCGCCCGGCCAGCACGTCCAGCACCTGCTGCCATGCCCCCAGCACGATGCCGGCCAACAACGCCCCGGCGATTCCCTGCGCGATTCCGATACGGTGCTCCAAATGCTTCATGCGTGTGTATCCAACGAGTTCAGTGAAAACAAAAATTATACCATTTCCGTGTGCGCCGCGCACCCTAATTCTTTGCGCCGACGCCCTCTTTGAAGCCGGGGCTGACCGGCTTCAGGCGGTAGTCGCGCGCTTCGGGGTTCACGAAATCGGGCATCGCGAAAATGGAGTCGGCGTCGAGGCCGGTCGCTTGCTGATGCGCTTCGAGCGTCTGGAGGAAGTCCCTGATGAGCCAGCGGGTGACGGGCTTGCCGCCGGTGTGGTAGAGGTTGTTCGCCATCCGCAGGCCGCCGCGCCAATCGTTCTCCATGCGCATGCACATATCCGTCGTGCCGCAGAAGATATTGTTGCGGATGATGAAGCCCTGCGTGTCGGAGGGGTTCTGGTAGAACATCAGGTGCGCGCCGTTGGGGTCGGGGCGCTGCGCGTGCGACCACGCCCCCCCGGCGTTGACGCAGGTGTTGTTCTCGAAGATGATGTTGTGCGACCTCACGCCCTCGGGGCGGTTCCAGAACTCGAACGAATACTCCGCGTTCCAGATGACGTTGTTGCGGTAAACGATGTTCACCTGATGCGACTTCTCGCCGTTCCCCTGATTGGTCAGCGCGGCATCGTAAATCTCCCACAGGCGGTTTCGCTCCACGAGGTGATCCTCCGCGCCGTCCCAGAACTCGATGCCGTTGCCGTAGCGCACGGGGGCACCGTCGGGCTTGAAGAACTGCAGGCCGCCACCGATCCAGTACACGTCGCAGTTGCGGATGGTGATGCGCTTGGTCATGCCGCCGCCGAAGCCGTGCGCCGCGCCGTAGCGCACCGCCAGCCCGTCATACACCACGTCATGGCGGTTGCCCTGATTGACGATGTGGCGCGTGAGGGCAAGCTCGACGGAGGCATATTTTTCCGCAGGGTTCGCATCGCACCGCACACACACGCGCTTACCCTCCGCGTCATACCAGTAGTCCAGCGCGTCGCGCAAATCGGCGGGCTTCCATTTCTTCACGCCATAGGCCTCGCCATGATTCAGGATGAGGATGCCCGCGTCAACGCCGACGTCCCCCGCCGCCCAGACCCCCTGCCCCACCTGCGCCCAGTCGCCCGCGGCACTGCGCGAGAGCGAGCCTTGGAGGATCGGCTTCGCGCCCTCCCCGTAGGACGTGTAGGTCACGGGCCTGCCCGGCTCGCCCGACTTCGGCACGAGCTGCCCGCGCCACAGCCCGCCGCGCCGGAACCGCACCGTGTCGCCCGCTTGGAGGTTCGCGCGGTTCACCTGCTCCAGGCTTCGCCACGCCGCATCAGGGCCCAGCCCCGCCGCCGCATCGTCCCCCTTCTCGCTGTCAACGTAAAACACCTGCTGGGCAAAGAGCGGGAACGAAGTAATAAGCAAGAAGTAAAAAGCAATAAGTGAAAACATCCTCATCGAAAAACCTCCATCCTCATTTCTGATTCCTGATTTGAAACACGCGCACTTCGCCTTTGCGCATCGGGATGGTGAAGCGCGGGGTGTCGCTGACGGGGGCGCCGTCGAGCGCGTCGATGACCGCGCCGCCTTGCCCCATGTCGAACGCGACTTCCCCGTCCTCCTGCGCCTGTGTCGCGAGGTAGCCGTTCGCGGCCCACAGCACGGTGCCGGGCTTTGCGTACAGGTGTACGCCCGCAACCTTCGCCAACGCGTGGAGCAGTTCGGGCGTGAGCGCGGGGGTGCCGATGAACACGTCCCAGCCGCGCTTGGCCTTCCGCACCGCGACCGCTGGGGAACCGTCGGCGTATGTCGCCCACACCTCCGCCTCCGAGGCCTCGACGCTGAACAGCGGCGTGATCTCCGTGCGCTCGCCCCACGGTTGCGTGACGCCATGCTCGCGCCCCATGCGCGTCGGGGTGACCTCCGCCGTTTTCAGCGCGACGGGTTTTGCCTTGAACCCCGTGACCTCCCCGATGCCGTTCACATCCGCGCCCTCCTCTGAGAGATACCCCGGCACCCAGCACCACACGCGCATATCGTCCCGCTGGCGCAGGTAAAAAACATCCCCCCTTTGCTTGCCGTACAGATGCCACGCGGCGAGAATGATTTTCATCCGCGCCGCATTGTTCCCGCAAAACACATCCGCCAGCAGGTACTGCCCGTAAGGCGCACCGCAACAGCCGAACACGCCGCGCTGATGCACCAGCCCCGTGCCGCGTGTCAGGTGGCACATACTGGCCTCGTCGATGATGACCGCGATCTCGGGCGTGAACGGCGCGGGGCGTTTGAGCATGGCCTCGTCCACGGGGCGCAGGCGTTTCATCTCGCGCCAGAGTTCCGCGTCGTTGAACCACCCCTGCCCCGGCAGGTCCATCCACCATGTGCCGAAGCCTCGGAGCGCGGCCTGCGCGGTGTTTCGCAGCAGGATGTCCTGCGTCTGCCGCAGGTTGACGATGGTGCCTTCCTGCGCGACCTCCTGCTTGCGGGTGTCGAGGTGGGTGCGCGTGTCGTCCTCGTTCAGCCACAGGATGCCCGCGTTCATGACGGTCTCGGCCGCGCTCATCACGGGCGCGGAGCCCAGCCATGTGCGGTCGCTGTACGCGTTCGGCGAGCAGAGGATGTCGATGTCCCTGCGGTTGCGGTCGCCGAGCAGCAAGCGCCACAGCGCATAGTGGCCGCTCTGCGCCGCGCCGCCCGGCACGGCCGCGAACTCAAACCCGTAGCCGTAGAAAAAGACCACCAGTTTCTTGCCGCCCGTCGCCTCGCGGCACGTCCGCGCCATCTCCGCCACGAACGACGCCATCTCCTCCTGCTGGAACAGCGCGAAGTCCACCACGCGCCGCTCCGCCGCAGGGTCGCGCAAAAATCCCCCCGGACGCTGGCGGCGTTGTTCAGGCGACGGCACTTTCGCAATGTATGCCTCCGCGACCCCCTCCTCCTTCTGCCATGCGCGAAACGCCTCCGCCGTCGCGGGGTCGTAGCCGCTCATCCTGTTCCACGCGTCCTGATAGAACCACTCGCCCGTGTTCTGGCCGCACGGGTGGATGCCCGCGAAGTTGTCGGGGAACGCCTCGCACAGGTGACGCGCCACCCGCGCCAGGAACGCGCACGCATCCTTGCGGTAGCGGCGGTCGGACACGCTCGCCCGCGCCCCCTCCTGCCCGTCCCCGTGCGCCATCCGCGCCTCGGGGTGACGCGCCAGCCACCAGGCCGGCGCGTCCGCCGTCACACGCGGCAGCAGCAGCGCCCTCGGGTTCACCGCGATGATGCGGCGGCACATCGCGTCCAGCGCACCCCAGTACGGCTCCTCCTCCGGCGGTCCCCACATCAGCGGCGTGTCGAACGACACCAGCCTCACCCCCGCGTCACGTGCCAGCGCCACCTGCGGCAGGAACGGCCCCGGCGCTCCGCCGATCCCGAGGTACTTCCCCTTCGTCACGCTGTGGAGCGCAGGGTTCAGCAAGACCCCCGCCGACCCCCTCGCGCGAAACGTGCAGCGGTACACCCGCCCCTTCGCCACGCTCAGCGTCGCGGGCGTGTGGAAATGATAATCCGGCCACGGCTGCCCGCCCGGCGGGGCGTTGAGCAAGACCTTGACGCAGCCATCCTCGAAGCCCAGTTTCGCGACCGTGTTCCGCCCGTCCGGCGGCCACACGCCCCACATCCTGCGGAACGCCTCCTCGCCCGCGAAACTCCCGAGCGCGACGACCTCCCGCCCGTCCTCCGCATCCGTGAGGCGCATATCCGCCAGCCACGCCTCCGCCACGCCAGCGTCATTCTTCTGCGCGTCATTCTCAAGCGCGAAACGGACATGGAGCGTACCGTTCCCTGCCACATCCACCTCCGGCACAATGTCGAAGGAAAACGACTGCCACTCCGGCGTGACGCGGATTGCCCCCGCCCGCTCCACCCCGAAGAAAAAGCGCGGCGGCACAGGCTCACCGTCCACATGAATCTGCGGCCCCCCCGGCGTATTCCGCACCCGCACCTCCACCTCCGCCCGCGCCATCACCGCGAGCAGCCCAACCAGCATCCCTAATGCAAACCGCGCTCGTGCGGCGCGGAGGTAGGCCGGGACGAGGCAGAGGATGCCAAGGCCGTTCCAGATGTACAGATAGGCAAGGGGGACCTGCGTCGCGAAAAGGTAGCCCGGCAGATGGTCAATCTCCCTGATGCCGCTGGCGTCCATCGGCCCGAGGATGGCCGTTATGAGGACAATGACGCTGCCCGTCACCCACCACAGCGCGGAGCCGGGCATCCCGCACCTGCGCAGGACGTAGCGCCACAGCGCGTGCAGGGTCAGCGCGTAGCCGCTGACGTTCAGCGCAGCGGTGTTCACGGCATCCCAGTCTGTGTGCCCCTGCCCGGCGATGATGTTATGGATGGCATGGCCCAGCGCATGCCCGGCCGCGAGCAGGAGCAGGGCCCACGTCATGGCGTTGAGCTGGCCCGCGCGGAAGGGGTAGCCCAGCACGCTCAGGGCGAGGTTGGACGGTCGGCGGCGGAGGGGGTCAGCGCGTTCGCTCAGCCCCACGATCAGCATCCCCGCCGCGAAAAGTATCAGCGTCTGTATCCACACCTCCCTGGGGAGGGCGCTGAAGTACACGGGGGGCTGGATGGCCGCGATAACGCCCCACGCGATAATCAGCGCGGTGGCGAGTATGCGGAACGGGCGCATCCTTTCGGCCGTGGGCGGGCGGAACCCCGCCAGCGCGGCGGCGTAGAGGAGCCCTGCCGCAGACAGCCCGGCCGCTATGGACTCCAGCAGAAGGACGCAGGTGTCCGGGTTCCCGAAAATGCTCGCGTAGCCGTTTCCGCACAGGGCGTAAGTGCCCCAAATCCACAGCTGCGCCACGCCCACCATGCCCAGCGCGCACCCCAACTGCGCAACGCCCCGCAGGACCTTGGGCATGGGCGCGATGGCGATCATAATGCCCGTGAGCGTCGCGATGGCGATAACCTCCAGCGTCAGGATGACGGACATCACGATGCTCAGCACGTCGATGCCGCCGATGAAGTACGAGAGCGCGAGGAACGGCAGCGCCGCGCTGAGGAACAGCCCCGCCAGCGCCATGGCCGACCCGAACTTGCCCAGGAGCAGCGCGGACGGCGACATGGGCGTGACGTACATCAGGTCGAGGTCTGTCCCCCACCGCTCGCGGATGATGCGCGTGAGCACATACGCCGGGATGAAGAGGATGCCCAGCGCGGCGAAGATGCCGTGGATGGTCAGGAAGAGCGCCTTCCCGGCGCGGAAGACGGACTGCGGGTTTCCCCACGATTCGCGGACGGACAGCGAGGTCTGGACACCCGCGACGATCAGCAGCGCCACGATGAAGATGATGTACGCCGCGAGGACGTAGCGGTTGCGGACGCTCTGGCGGAGCTCTTTGAGCAGCACGGCGTTCATCAGTTCAGCCCTCCCTTGGTCACGTTCATGAACACGTCCTCGAGCGTGGATTTGCGCAGGCGGAAGTCCGTCACACGGACGCCGTTCTCGACAAGCGCCTTGAGCACGTCCGCGGCCTCGGCCTCGCCGCCTTGGAGCACGGCGTCCCATCCGCCGCCGCCCGCCGCCTTCTGGAACGAGCGGATTGCGGGGATGGCGCCCAGCAGCGCGTGGAGGGCCGCGTCGTCCGGCGGAGGGCGCACGTCCTCGGGCGCCGCGGCTCGCGGGGACGCTCGCCCGCCAACCACGGAGATGGACACTTCGCACACCTTGGCATCGGGGCGCGTCTCCAGGGCGACCGCCTCCAGCGTCCCCTGGCTCAGCAGCCGCCCCTGCTCCATGATGATGACGCCGTTGCACATCTCCGCCAGCTCGCTCAGGATGTGCGAGCTGATGAGGAGGGTCTTGCCCAGCGCGGCGAGCTGCCGCACGCTCTCCTTCAGCTCCGCCCGGGCGCGGGGGTCGAGGCCCGCGGCGGGTTCGTCGAGCAGCAGGACGGCGGGGTCGTGGATGAGCGCGCGCGCGAGGCACACCCGCTGCTTCATGCCCTTGGAGAGCGCGGCGAGGGTCTTTTCGCGCAGGGTCCACAGCCCCGTGAAGTCCTCCACCTCGCTGACGCGCCGCGCGAGCGCCGCGCCGCGCAGGCCGTAGGCGCGGCCGAAGAAGTCGAGGTACTCGTGCGCGGTGATGTCGGCGATGTCGGGCAGGGCGTCGGGCATGAACCCGATGCGGCGGCGGATTTCGCGCGGGTCGTCGTGGATGGACTGGCCGCAGAGCAGCACGTCGCCGCTGTCAGGCTCGTCCAGCGTGGCCATGATGCGCAGCGTGGTCGTCTTGCCCGCGCCGTTCGGGCCCACGAAACCGAAGACATGCCCCGGCGGCACGGCGAACGACGCGTCGTTGACCGCGATTGTCGCGCCGAACGTCTTGACGAGGTGAGAGACCTCAATGGCGGGTGTGTTCATGCGTTCCTTTCAAAAAAATCGTCCGTTTTCTGCCTCTGCGCGAAAATAACCCTGTCAAAAATTTCTCCATATCGTCCATTCCTGTTTGAGCCCTTCAGAGCGGCATCTCCCCCAGTATCAGCGTTTTGCCCGCGTGGCGGACCTTCCCCCTACGGATGGGGTGCTCGGTGAACGGCGTGCCCTCAACCTCGCACAGGTACGTCGCGGGCGGCAGGGGATAGGGATACTGCGGGGGCGATGCGAGATAAGCGTCGCTGACGGTGGCAAGCGGTGTCCGTTTGAAGAATGTCGCGCTGGCATCTGCGAGGATGTTCATCTTCGCGCCGGGCATATCCGCGCAACGCGGCATCTGCGCAGTCGCCCCAGGCGCAAGCGGCGCGTCGAGCATGAAGTTGTTGCCCGCGGCGTCGCAGTACCGCAGGTTCTGGATGGTGGCGGGGTAAGGGTTTGTCACCTTGGCGAACGCCTCTGCGGACGCATCCGGCGCAAGCACCGGGACGCTCCGCTTGCCCGCGTCGCGCAGCAGGAACGTGACCGGGGCGCGCGCGGGGACCCAGCCTTTGCCGAGGACAAGCTCCTCGCCGTTGCGCACGGTCTTGCGGGCGGAATCGTTTTGCTGGCTCGACGGCGCGAGCATGACCTCGGCCGTCGGGCCGAAGTGGAGCGGCGACGACAGCCCCGCCGGCGCCATGACGCTCAACGTCGCAAGCTGGACCTGCGTCCCGGATTTCTCGTTGAGGTACAGCAGGGCCTGCGCATGGGTGATCGGGCTGACCCCGTCGCGGAACAGGGCGAACAGCAGGATGACGACGGACGTCGCCACGGCGATGCACGGCGCGAGCCAGTAGATGCGGATGCGCTGGTTACGCACGGACAGGACGATCACCAGCACGGGGCCGAGGAAGAGCATGATGCAGAGCAGCACCGCATAGACGGGGGCAACCTTGGGCGGGGAGAAAAACGTGTCCGTCGGGAAGGCTACCGCCATATCAAGAACAGATCGCCAGCGATCGGACGAAAGCGATGTGGCGAGCGCAAAGAGGTCAAAGTCCCCAGATGTCCAATCCTCTGTGACGGGCGAGGAGAGGGTCTGCACCGCCCCGAAGCCCGCGTGGATGTCATGCCGCGCGAGATCCGCCGCCGTCGCCCCCGCCAGGATGAGGCACCCCCCTGCCTGAATGAACCCCAGCAGGGCGCCGCGCACATCCGGCGGGGCGCTCTCCCAGTCCGCGTTCGTCAGGACGATGCAGTCGGCCGGCGTGTAGGCCTGCCACTCCGTCGGCCACTCCGCCACGGGAAGCTGGCCGACCAAGAATGTGCTTTCTTCAATCAGGTTGTGCCATGCCGTGCGCTTGGGGCGGTTGCCGTTCGCGTCCGCAGGCGTGAGGACCTCCGCCCGGTACTTGACCGCGGTCTCGGACATGGACGGCGAGAGGATGACGAGGGGCACGACATGATGAGGGATAGATTGCCACGGGAAGCTCGGGAGGTCGAAATGCCCTTTCGCGACACCGTCAATCTCCACGCCCAGTCGGTTCGGGAAGAAAGCGTACTGCGGCAGGAACGTGAACGTCACATGCGTGAATGCCCCCGGCGCCAGCGTGCAGTCCTGCCGGTAATCCGCCCCCCCCTCGCTCGACAGCCTGACCGTGCGCGTGACCTCCGAGCGGTTCGAGACGCTCAACGTGCAGAGCGCGACGCCATGTGAACGGGCGCCATACGAGGTGCTCGCCGCGAACGGCCGGCAGCCGATGGCGATGTAGCCCGTCCACACATCACTTATGCCGTCAACGGCCCTTGCGCAGGACACGCCCAGAATGAACGCCGCACCCGCCACGGCCACGATTGAAACGCTACGCCTACCCATAAGAAAAGGTTCCTTCCCACCCAAACCGGACACGTATTCACGCATCCACCTCAAGTCCTGCCAATTACTTGTTCCATTGTGTTTTTAAAATACCAAACCCGGCCGCATCCCACAAGTGTTTTTTGCGGCTCCCCGCCGAGCCGTCCGAATGAGGGGACGCAAGGAAAATGAGGAATCAAATGGAGGGCGAGCAAATGGAGGGCGAGCGTCCCCGCGAGCCGTCAGCCACGATGCAGGGCGGAAGCCCTGCGCTCCCGGCACGATGGAGGGCGAGCGTCCCCGCGAGCCGTCAGCCACGATGCAGGGCGGAAGCCCTGCGCTCCCGGCACGATGGAGGGCGAGCGTCCCCGCGAGCCGTCAGACACATTGCGACTTCCCGCCCGCCCCATTGGCCGCACGCCGCACACAACGCCACCGCCACGCCCGCCATCCACTGCAATCTTTTCGATGCGTGCCCCTTTGCTACTCAACGCCCTTGAATGCCTTCACCCAACGCAATATGCGCGACTGCGTCATGCGGATGGCGTCGGCGGGGCAGACCTCGTGGCAACAGCTGCAGCTGATGCACGCGTTGCGTTTCAGCACAGGCTTATGCGTCTGCGTTGAGAGGGTGATCGCGTGCGCGGGGCAGGCCGCGGCACATTTCCCGCATCCGACGCACACCGCCTCCGAGAATGCCGGGCGCACCCAAACGAGTCTGCCGAAAACATCCACCAGCCCCTGCGGCAGGATGTTCAAAATGTGCGCTCCCGACGGTGTCTCGAACGCGCCGACGGAAACCTCGTCGCCGACGCGCGTGTAGCCCTCACCCAAGCCGTCCACGAGGTACGGCACGCGCCGCGCGTCAATGCGCAGCATCCCGCACAGCATACGGTCGAGCGCGAACGGGTCCTCAGACACCGCCAAGAACCCGAGCGGCACAGGGCGCCCGTTGGCGGGCCCCTGCCCCTCCATGCCGATGATGCCGTCCGCCAGCGTGACGGACGGCGGGATCACGTTCCAGATGGCCGCGATCAGGCGGCCGAACGCCGCGAGCTTCGGGTGCAGCCGGTGGTTCATCGTCTTCGAGTACCCCGGCAGGACGCCGTAGATGTTTTTCACCGCCGCCGTCAGCATCGTGAGCGAATGGCTCTTCACCTTGGGCAGGTTCACCACGATGTCCGCGTCCAGCACCGGCTGGGCGACCGAGAACGAAAAACCGTCCTGCTCGAACGGGCGTACCCCGGCCTGCTCAAATGAAATCAGCGGCACCTGCTCTTCCGCGCAGACCGCCCCGACACCCGAAAGCCGCCACACGTTTTTGAGGTTGGCGGTGCTGGCGGGGCTGTCGCCGACCGACACCTCCGCCCCGCGCCGCCTGAACCAGCGGATGACGTGCCGCACGACCTCGGGGTGTGTGGTCACCGCCTGTTCCGGCTTGCGGTCGGTCAGGAGGTTGGGTTTCAGCAGCACGCGCTTCCCCGAAAAATCCCCCTCCCACGCCGCCAACGCGAACGCGCGCTCAACCGCCGCGCCAAGCCCATCGCCGTAATCCGCGCAACGGACTACGGCGACGGTCGCTTTTACTCTCGCCAAAGTTTGGGCGGTTCGTGAACCGCCCTTACTTGGACATTGGATATTCCGTGTTGGATATTGGATATTCCGTCTCTCCTACAGCTGCGACCCCTTCGACGGGCGCAGGTTGACGTTCAGGATTTTGTTCGCGGTGTCCTTGTATTGCGTGTCGGCCTTCATCGCCGCCCACTCCGGGGAATCGACGAACGCTTTCCACGCCACCGCCTTTTTCTGCGCGTTCTCGAACGCCAGCATATACGTCAGGTTCGGCAGCCGCTGCCCCGCCACCGCCTCGCCGAAGAACACCGGCGCCATCCCGCACGTGCGGAACAGCGCGAGCTCGCCGCCCGCCTCGAACATCGCGATCTTCTTCGCGTTGCGCTCCGGCGTGTAGCTGTTGTAGATGCGCAGCTGGAAAATGCGCTCGTCCGACTTCGCCGCTTGCTCCACCGTGGGACACGTCGCGAACGCCTGTAGCACCGCGCTCGAGCAGCTGTCATACAGCGGCTCTTTCATCTGCGCGTTGAACAGCGGCGCCGCGTCCTTCATAAAGGCCGCGTCCGCCAGCAGCTTCCGCTCCGCCGTCAGGCACGCCTCCGCATCCGCGAACGCAGCCAGCACGAACACCGACGTGTTGAAATCCGCGTTCCCGTCATTGACGTTGTTGTCCGTCCAGAACACGCCCACCTTCTTCGCGCCCTGACGGTTCAGCGCGGGGATCAGCGCGGTGTCGAACACCGCCATCAGCTTATCCCGCACCTCCACGCTCGAACACGTGTACTGTTTCAGTTCCATCCACTCGCGCGGCGCGTCCGCACCGAACGCGCTTGCGCCGACCATCAATCCAGCCGTCACGACTGCTAACCGTTTCATACCTTCCCTTTCGTTTGTGTTACACAAAACCATTTGAACATACCCGATACTATACACCCATGCCCCCCGCCCCGTCCAGCACGAAAACACCAAAGTGCGCCGTTGCGCATTGTTGCATTGTTTCGTTGCCATTGCGGGGAAATATGGTAAACTGTACGCGATTTTTATTTCAGAGGAATGGAAGCATGAAGAGAGCGTTGATCACGGGCATCACGGGGCAGGACGGTTCGTACCTGACGGAATTGCTGCTGGAGAAGGGTTATGAGGTGCACGGCATCGTGCGGCGGGCGAGCTCGTTCAACACGGACCGCATCGACCACCTGTATCAGGACCGCCACGAGGAGGATGTGCGGCTGTTCCTGCATTACGGGGACCTGACGGATTCGAGCAACCTCAACCGCATCATCGAGAAGGTCGCGCCGGAGGAGATCTACAACCTCGGGGCGCAGTCGCACGTGCAGGTGTCGTTCGAGGTGCCGGAATATACGGCGGAGGTGGACGCGATGGGGACGCTGCGCTTGCTCGACGCGATCCGCGAGACGCAGGCCGGCGCGCGCTTCTATCAGGCCTCGACCTCGGAGCTCTACGGCCAGGTGGTGGAGGTGCCGCAGTCGGAGACCACGCCGTTCTACCCGCGCTCGCCCTACGCCGTCGCCAAGCAGTACGGGTTCTGGATCACGAAGAACTACCGCGAGGCCTACGGCCTGCACGCGAGCAACGGCATCCTGTTCAACCACGAGTCGCCGCGCCGTGGCGAGACGTTCGTGACGCGCAAGGTCACCATGGCCGTGGCGCGGATCCACCGCGGCCTGCAGGACGCGATGTACATGGGCAACATCGACGCGCGGCGTGACTGGGGCTACGCCCCCGACTATGTGCGGATGATGTGGATGATGCTCCAGCAGGAGTGTCCGGACGATTACGTCGTGGCCACGGGCGAGATGCACACCGTGCGCGAATTCATCGAGAAGGCCTTCGCGCACGTCGGGCGTGCCATCGTGTGGCGCGGCAAGGGCGTGGACGAGGAGGGCATCGACACGACGACGGGAAAGGCCGTCGTGAAAATCGACCCGCGCTATTTCCGCCCCGCCGAGGTCGAGCAGCTTTTGGGCGACCCCGCCAAGGCGAAACGCCAGCTCGGCTGGGAACCCGAAGTGAAGTTTGAGCAGCTTGTGAAAATCATGACCGACGGCGACCTGCGTTTGCTCGACAAGCCGAAATATACAAAGGGGTTCTAACCGATGAAGAAGTACAACCGCATCTATGTCGCCGGGCATGACGGGATGGTGGGGACGGCCATCTGCCGCGAGCTGAAACGGCGCGGGTACGACGACCCCATCACCGCGCACTACACCGCCGTCAACCTCATCGACCAGACGGCGACGCGCGAATTCATCCGGCGCGAGAAACCCGACTGCATCATCTTCGCGGCCGCGCGCGTGGGCGGCATCGAGGCGAACCGCTCGCTCATCGGCACGTTCCTCTACGAGAACATGATGATGGCCGCGAACGTGATCCACGCCGCGCATGAAATCGATGTCCCGCGCCTGCTGTTCCTCGGCAGCACCTGCATCTACCCCCGCCTCGCGCCGCAGCCCATCCCCGAGGACTCGCTGCTCACGAGCGCACTGGAGCCGACGAACGAGGGCTACGCGCTGGCGAAGATCGCGGGCCTGAAACTGTGCGAATACTACCGCCGCCAGTTCGGCCACCTCTACCATTCCGCAATGCCGACCAACCTCTACGGTCCCGGCGACAACTACCACCCGTCGCACTCGCACGTCATGCCCGCGCTCATCCGCCGCTTCGAGGAGGCGCGGCTCGCGGGTGCGGAGACCGTGACCCTCTGGGGCACCGGCACGCCGCAACGCGAGTTCCTGCACGTCGAGGACTTGGCGAACGGCCTGCTGTTCCTGCTGGAGCATGAGAACCCGCCCGACTGGGTCAACGTCGGTTCCGGGCAGGAGGTCACCATCCGCCGGCTGGCGGAGCTCGTGAAAGAGGCCACGGGCTTCCAAGGCGGGCTCGTGTTCGACACGGACATGCCCGACGGCACCCCCCGCAAGTTCTGCGACACCACGCGCATCCGCGCCCTCGGGTGGTCGCCCTCCATCGCGCTGGCGGACGGCATCCGGCGCACCGTCGGCGAATACCGCCAGGCGCTCGCGGACGGCACGTTGCGCGGGTAAATGAGGAATTAGAAATCAGGAATGAGGAATTGGGAATATGGCTGAGTTGATTGTTGCATTGGATGTTGCGTCGGCGGCGGAGGTTGAACGGGTGGTTGACCTCTTGGGCGAGGCGGTCTCGTTTTATAAAATCGGGCTGGAGCTTTTCAGCGCGGAGGGACCGGGCGTTGTCGCCACGGTGAAGGCGCGCGGCAAGAAGGTCTTCCTCGACCTGAAGCTGCACGACATCCCGCGCACGGTGGAGCGTGCGGTCAAAGCCGGCGCGTCGCTCGGCGTGGACCTGATGACCATCCATGCGGTCGGGGGCAAGGCGATGATCCGCGCCGCGAAAGAGGCCGCGCTTGCGGTCGGCGCAGACGCGCCGAAAATCCTGGCCGTGACGGTGCTGACGAGCCTTGACCAAGGCGATTTGACGGATGCCGGAATCTCGCGCGACGTGAGGGCGCAGGTCGAGGTCATGGGCGAGTTCGCGTTCGCGAACGGCGCGGACGGCATCGTCTGCTCGCCGCGCGAGGTGCTACACATGCGGACGCTGCTGGGGCCGGACGCGCTGCTGGTCACGCCCGGGGTGCGCCCTGCCGGCGCGGACGTCGGCGACCAGAAGCGCGTGACCACGCCCGCCCAGGCGGTTCGCGACGGCTCGACGCATCTGGTCATCGGCCGCCCCATCCTCGAAGCCCCTGACCCGCGGGCGGCAGCGCGCGCGATCGCGCGTGAGATGAAAGGTGCGCATGGAGAAGGCGGGGAGTATGAATGAGGAATTAGGAATGAATGAGGGCGTGGCACTGTCGCGGGGACGCAGGGGGCAAGGGTGCCTTCCCCTGCGTGTCCCCTATGTCTCCTGCCTCCCCTCTTCCCGAATCAGCGCATATCCCCTCCACCCAAAACTGCCGCATTTGCAGACAAAAAAAACTTTAAAAAAAATCAAAAAAGATGTTGACAGGACTTCGCGGTGTATGATAAAGTGGCGGCACTTTTTGGACATTTCAGCGACACACGGTGTGTCGCACAAGAGATGTTCAGAAGCGGTGTTAGGGAAGCAGAGACGCGTCACAGCGTTCGGGCGGGTGCCCGGCACTCTTAGCGCAACAGCGTGAAAGAGGGATTGACAGTGACCAACGATTTTGCTAACGTAACAATGTTTTTGGGCACTTCAGTGACACTGAGTGAGTCGCTGGGAGGATGTTCAAAAGTAACAAACAAAGAGGAGTATACTCAATGAAGAAGTTGATGATGTTTGCTGCGGCGATGACGATCGTTGGCGGCGCATACGCCGCACCGACAAATGGTGACGGCAGCGACGGTTGCTCGCTGTCTCTCGACTGTGAGGGCGCGCTTGTGTACAATGTGAAGATGAACCTTCGCACGGTGTCGGGTAAGGCTGGTAAGACCTCGCATGCGATCAGCGCCTGTGAGATTGGCACAGATGTTACGTGTATCCGTTACCCGAACTTCCCGTATCAGGTTCTGGGTTATCTGGTCGCCTGTGACTGCGCTTGCGACGCGATCGCGGATGCGGAGGCGGTCCTGTGGTCCCCGCGGCTGAAGAGCACGCTGCTTGGCGAGTTCGACTGGGAACTTCTCCATGTGCTGGGGACCAAGAAGCAGGCCGAAGCGTTCTGGACCTTTGAAGGGACGGATAACTATCTGGGGCCGATGGAACTGGTGGGCGCGGGCTTCGGCTCCTACAGCGCCAGCTTTTCCAAATTCTTCGGGCGGCCTTACCTCGGGTTCAGCGGCTACGTCGTTGGTCAGCTGGCAGAGCCGGTTTGCTTGGGGGTCGCGGCGGTAGAAGACGGTTGCGAGCCGGCCTTTTACTGGTTCTGCGAGGACATGGTTCTTGACAACACAGAGCCGTCCATCATCTATGGCTCATGGGCGATGAAGCTGAATACGGCTGCGTCCAAGAAGTATTGGAATGGTGTTGTTGACATTCCGACGCCGAGCTACTACGGTGGTTTCTAAGGTTCGCTGTTGAAGCAATCACAAAAAAACAGGAAGCGCAAGCTTCCTGTTTTTTTTGTGGTTATGAATGGGGGACTACAAGACCACGGGATTACAGGATGATGGGTTGGGGACGGCAAGCGTCTCTGTCGTCCCGCTGTCCAGTCCTCTCCCCCCTATATATTGGAATTCCCGTCCCTGCTACAGGGGATTGACAGGGGATGCTTTTTGTGTAAAAATAACCGTTACCAATGGAGAAGTTTTTTTTGCCAAAGACAAGAGAAACGGAGGCTTTTATGAAAAAGGTGTTATACGGGATAGTTTTGGGGTGCGTGGCGCTGGCGGGGACGGCGCAGGGGGCGGACGTGATGAACGTGGCGCTGAAGGTGTTCGGGACGCGGTCGTGGGCGTCGTCGGAGTATGGGGAGGCGTACCGCGCGGATGGGGCGATCGATGGGCTGCCGCAGGTGAAGTGGAATTCGGCGCTGGGCAAGGGTGAGCCGTTCTGGTGGATCGTGGATCTGCGTGAGCCGTGCGAGATTCAGGAGATTGTCATCCGTCATGAGGCGGGCGGTAATGTCACGTCGGATTTCCAGTTGCAGCGCGCGGATGCGCCGGAGGGGCCGTGGACGGATTTGCTTGCGCCGATCGTGGGTAATAAGGATGCGCTGTCGCGTCATGCGTTCGCGCCGGTGGCGACGCGCTATGTGCGGCTCTTCATCACCAAGGCGGAGCAGAACGGGAACAATTACGCGCGGATTTTCGAGGTGGAGGTGATGGGGCGGCGGGAGATGTCTGATGACCCGCTGCGGAAGGCGTTCCTGTATGAGCGGATGATGAACATGGGGTGTCTGAGCGATGAGCAGTTTGAGGCGGCGGCGAAGGGGCTGGCGTCCGATGACGTTTTCGTGCGCGCGCTGGCGTATGCGACAATCGCGCAGAAGGTCGGTCAGGCGAACAACGGCGCGACGGTAGAGATTGGTCCGGACACGGATTTGCCGTGGGTGAAGGCGTATGCGGCGGTGACGCACGAGGAGCAGGTGCAGTTCGACTATATCCGCCATGCGGCGCTGGAGGGGAAGTTGTTCGACAAGGAGGCTCTGTGGAAAGACTTTGAGATGTTGTACACACGCACAAAAGACCTTCCTGATTTTGACGATGGATGGGATCATACATACTACGATCATAGGACACTGATAGATATTCTGCCTGAGGAGGAAATCCGAGACATTTGGTTGTCGTTTCGAGAGGATATAGCTAGGCTTTTGGTGTATCAGTCTGGAATCGGCGACAAGATTCTGGTGTACACGCGTTACGGTTTCCACTACAAGCCGAACGTGTGCGGGACGCACGTGTCATGGGCGTACAAGCCGGGGGGCGACATCTTGGAGGTGTCGCTGAAGGACGGGAGCGCGAGGCCGCTGCTGAACGGGCGGCTGGGGCCGGGTCATGTGCATGGCATGGATGTGTGGTACGACGGCGACCGCGTGGTGTTCGCGTGGGCGCCGCAGCCGGTGTGGCCGCCGCCGCCGGAGTTCGAGACGGTGTGGCCGAAGCCGCAGGACAGCAACGCCTGTTTCGCGCATGACCTGCGCGAGACGATGGAGCCGACGCACCTGTACGAATTGGATTTGAAGAGCGGTGAAATCACGCAGCTGACGGATCACAATTACTGGGGCGACACGGAGCCGGTCTATCTGCCGTCGGGCGCGATCGTGTTCTCGTCGGATCGCGGGGCGCACTCGCCGTCGTGCGATTCGGTGAACAATGATTTGTCGGACCTGAACCTGTACGAGCTCACGGCGGACCGCAAGCGCATCCGCCGCTTGCTGAACCACAAGGACATCGATATGCACCCGCGCGTGCTGAACAACGGGCAGATCGCGTATTTGCGCTGGGAGTATCAGGAGCGCAACTTCATGGAGGTCCATTCGGTGTGGGTCACGAAGCCCGACGGCTCGCGCGTGGACGCGCTGTTCAAGCAGCACCTGGCGCAGCCCTACGGCGTGCGCCTCGCGGGGAGCCTCGGGGACAGCCCGCGCCTTCTGGCGGTGGCGACGGGGCATCACTGTCTGCCGCAGGGGCCGCTGGTGATCCTCAACCCGGCGGTGGGCGTGAACAGCCCCGACGGCATCGAGGTCGTCACGCAGGGGATGCGCATCAACGAGGGCGGCGTGCCGGGGCGGCCGCCCGCAGAGGGCGGGCGCGTCGAGGCGGGCGGCTTCTACACCGACCCGATGGCGGTGACGGAGAAGAGTTTCCTCGCGTCCTACGGGTTCGACGCGCCCCGCGCCGTGCGCTACACCTACGAGGCCGCGGACGTGGACTCCAACGGCTACGGCGTGTACCTCGTGGACGTGTACGGCAACAAGGAACTGCTCTTCCGCGACCCGTGGATGGGCGCGTACGGCGCGCAGGTGCTGCGCCCGCGCAAGAAGCCGCCCGTGCTGACCGACACCACCGACCGCAGCCTCAACCACGCCACCTGCATGATCCCCAACGTCTATCAGGGCATGGACGGCGTCGCGCGCGGCGAGATCCGCCACATCCGCATCTCCGAGGCCCTCCCCTGGCCCATCGTCCCCGGCGAAGGCGTCAAGCGCTGGGTCGAAGGCTGGACGAACGGCGACAAGAACGCCACCCGCTGGTGCCCCGTGCGCGTCATCGGCACCGTCCCCGTCGAGGCCGACGGCTCCGCGCACTTCAAAGTCCCCGTCACCGACAGCGCCTCCGTTTACTTCCAAGCGCTCGACGAGAACTTCATGGAAGTGCGGCGGATGCGCTCAAGCGTCTCCTTCGCGCCCGGCGAGAACCGCAGCTGCAACGGCTGCCACGAGACGCGCACCATGACCGACGCCGAAGGGCGCGGCACCGCGCTCATGCGCCCCCCCAGCGAACCCGTGCCGCCCGCGTGGGGCGCGAAGGTGCCGATACACTTCGACCGCGACGTCCAGCCCGTCCTCACCAAGCACTGCGCCCGTTGCCACAGCGGCGACGAGCCCAAAGGCGGCCTCGACTTCACCGAAGGCAAGGCCTTCCGCACGATACGCGACAAAAAGCTCGTCGCGATCACCCACTGCAACATGAACGGCGAGATCACCAAGCCCAAGCAATACGGCTCACACGCCAGCCCCCTCATACAGGCCATACGCAAACAAGACCCCTTTATGCCCGAGGCCGACTGGCTCGCGCTCGTGACATGGGTGGACGCCAACACCCCCTGGACCGGCGCGATGTTCCACCGCCGCACCCCCGACGGCCGCGAGAACGTCTGGGGCACCTACGACTGGCCCGACCCCTGGGGCTACCCGAAAGACACCCCCGCGATGGGCGAACGCATCACACGGAAATGAATCGCCAAGTGGAATGCGTTTCGGGATCCGCCCTGCAGGGTGCCGGGAGACCGGAGGATCAGACGTCTGAACTCCAGCCACCAGCGCTTCGCG